>CASFSH010000301.1 GCA_949297205.1 uncultured Bacillota bacterium
TTGCCCCCAAAATATTTATTTCAGCAGACTTTATCAATGCGAACTATGTAAAATCTTCGATTTTACATGAAAAATTTTGACAATAGTCATAATTTTTTTAAATGCGATTGAAAATCGCATTTATTCAGTGAGCATTATATAGAAAATTGACAAGAATGAAAGGAATGAGTATCATGATTATAAGAAATGTAACAAATTGCATAAAAGGCGGATATCTTGCTGTTATTACCGGTGATAGTATGGATTCTGTAAACAGTGTGATTCTTAAAGCTGTCGAAACAAAGGAAGAGTTTGAACTTCCGTGTATAAATAAGACGGCATCAACAGTAACCTTCCGTGTTCCAAAAGGAAAATATCAGACCTTTACTGTAAGTGTTAAATCGGACAGTGATACAAGCAATGAACTTAAACTAAACGTACCTCAGATAAAATGGATATTGGAGGACGGACTTTATCCGGGAAAAGATATTAAAATTATTGGTCACGGATTTGTTAATATTGACCTTTATAAGGAAAGAGAAAACAGACAGATAAACGGATATGCGGATTATGTGCAAGGTTATGACACAAAGGTTTTTTTTAAAGGTGTTAAAGAATATGAGGTAAAAATAAATAATATTAGTAACTATGAGATATGTGGAACAATTCCGCAGGACATTGAACCGGGAGAATATATCGCAGAGGTGAGAGGTACATCATATTCTGATGAATACAAAATTACAATAGAAAAAAAGACGGAGTATCCTAATAAAGTATTTAATGTTCTTGATTACGGTGCAAAACCGATTCCGTTAAGAGATGTGTACTATACACAATTTTTTGATTCAGCACCGGGTTTTCAGAAAGCTCTTGATGCCGCACATGAAAATGGCGGCGGTACGGTATTTATTCCGAGAGGAAGATATTGCTTTAAAAGCAGCATAAGAATATATCCGTATACAAAATTGATAGGTGAAGACAGGGATAGAGTTTGGCTTGAACTTCCTAAAGGAATGAGCGGAGAAGACGGTTGGGGAACCTTTGAAGAAGGCGAAAAGATATATACTCTAATAGCAGGCGAGAGCGGAGATTTTACAATAGAAAACATAAGTATGATGGGTGTATATTCACCGATTCTTATTGCAGCGCCAATGATTACCGGAGAGCCTTTAATAGGTGATGATATATATAATAGAGCACCGCTTTATTCAAATCTTATTGATGACAACCGTGATGCTGATAACATAATTATCAGAAATTGTAATATTATTCATGAACCCACATTTTTGGAACACCGAAAGAAAAAGAATGACCCGTTCCGTGTGGGAGGCTATGACAACAGAGCCAAAAAGGTTATAGACCTCAATGAAAATTATTATGCAAGACTGGACGGCTGGACTGCAATTGCAATCAAAGGTGACAGATTAAGAATTGAGAATAATAAAATACAGGGTGCAGGTTCCTGTATAAGAGTAATGGGAACAAACAATGCAACATTTAAAGGCAATGAACTTTTAAGTGGTGATTTGGGAAACTGCTTCGGATTTTTTGCAACAAGCTATAATCCAAATGTACATTGGAAAAAACAAATAAAGAATATTGTAATGGAAGATAATCTGATGAAGCCTTTGACTAACGTAACAAGAGGTGTAATGTGGATTATGGAGGATCACAGTAAATATTTTATGAAAGGGAATAAGATTGATTCATTTTTTTATATGGCTGATAATGAGGGATTCTGTTTCCATTTATGGGGCAAATATTTAAGAATGTACGCTCTTTCAGGTGATAAAAAAATAAAGATAGATATGAAAAGCCTTCTTACAGAGGGAGGAACATATGACGAATATGCAGATGCAGATGTGAAAAACTTTAAAGAAAATGTATTTAAAGATTATTATTTTTATGTAGTAGATGGCAAAGGTATAGGACAGAAGAGAAGAGTTATATCAAATGGAAATGACTTTGTTGAATTGGACAAAGCCCTTGACTGTGAGTTAGACAACACTTCAATTATATCAATTTCCGATGTAAGCAAATTTACCGACCATGTTATTGTAAAGAATGAGGTTGCTGAATTGGGCAGAGGTATCTATACATGGGGAAGCTGCTGCGACAGTATCATTGATCAGAATGTTCTGCATGGAAACAGCGGAATTTTGCTTGAAGATTTAAGCTGGCACTATGATGGCAGAGGACCATGGCAGCATGCAGGTCATTTGTTTAATCAGATTATTAACAATAAAATGACTGTGCCGAGAGGATTCTGTTCAAATTACGGAGTAGTAGGTGTGAGCGGAGGAACATTAAAAGGAACAACAACTTCGGTAATTATAAGAGGAAATGTGTGTGAAGATGATACGATTATTGTTGCGAAGCCGAGAAAACAGGCGAAAGATGGACTTAATTATGCAGGTGTTGTTATTGAAAACAATAAATCTGTTGATTGTGAAATAGGTATTGAAGTCGATGAGAATATCAGTGCAACAATAAGC
>CASFSH010000302.1 GCA_949297205.1 uncultured Bacillota bacterium
TTTTGGGGGCAAAATATTTATTCACGGTGCAAGGTTTTTTGCAAAAATGCACAAAACCCTTGCACCTAAACAATTCTGAAACGCTTGTAAGCCGCCATGCGGCTGCGTTTCATAATTGTTCAGCAGTCATTATATAAAAAATCCGGCAGATTCATCTTAATCATAAATATTAAAATAATCTGCCGGATCTTAATTAAATATTATTTCATAAATCCGTCAATAATAATACATGAACGTCTGTCAGTTGAAGCTGTTGTTACCAAAATTCTCGAAAAACCATTTGGATAATCAAGATATGATTTTATATCAGATATTGATCCCTGTCTTACAGTTACGTTTTTTCCGTCATATTTTACATATGCTGTCGGTCCGATATTACTCATACCCCTTGTTTCGGTGGTATATCTGCCCTCATCCATTCCATCAGAACCTGTATACAAGTCTTTCGTCGTGAATGTAACATAATCTCCGTAAACATCATATACATATCCGAAGAATGTTCTCGGTGCTCCGGAATTATATAATTTCGCAGGGTTTGATGTTGTCGGCCCAACAGTGGTTGTAACCAACGGATTTGTATTGCTTATGGTTTCGGAATAATATCCTATTGTTCCCGCAAGTATACCTGTGTGTGTATGGGAGAATGAAGTGTCAACATCAGGCAATGTGTCTGCATACATACTGTTATTATATGTTCCGTTTGCATCTATTATCATTTCAATATAGCTACGAGAACCTGATCCGTCTGTTGTATATCTGATAATATCTCCCTTTTCCACAGTGTAAATATCACGAGGCAAAATATTTGACTGATTTGCGGTTTTTGCCAATGCATTATGTACCCAATCATTATCAATAATATCATGCAGCGTAGTAACATTTCCGTATATATCAGATACCGTAATTTCGGTAACAATCTGATCATCACTGTCTAAAGTTGTCTGAATATCCAATACAATGCTCGGATTGGTTGTATCCGAAAGATTGGTTGTTGCATCTGCACTTATTGTCATAAATTCAGCTTCCGGATTTCTGTAATCTGTTCCGTAAGCCACAAAATCATATTTCTGACCGTTTGAAATACTTGATGTGGATGTAAATACATATTTTGTATAATCTGTAGGTTCAACAGGTACACTCAATATTTGTGTATTTCCGTCGCTGATAAATATTTTACATCCAAAAGTCTGGAACTGTCTTGAATATACATATTCATCACTTTCTTTTGTAGAAATACCCAGAATATATAATCTATCATCCGATGAATTTTCTACATCTTCATCAAGAGCCATTTCTATATCTGTTATATATTCATCATTATTCAGTTTATATCTGATAACTGCACCCAGATTTCCAAGTTCACTCGCAATAGCTTTTGCTTCCCTTCTAATGGTTGCAGAGCCGTCCGAATCACTGAATCTCACTTTATCTGCAAGTATATACTGTTTAAATGTCTTATCTGCAACGAGGATTTTTGCCATTACATAATCTTCTTCCTCTATATACTTTACAGATTGTGCATAACCCATTCTCCATGTATTAGCCCCTGCTTCAATCCATACAACATCTCCAAAGCTATTTAACGTAAGTGTATAATTGTTGCCTGCCTTATACTCCTGCATCATTTTTGAATTTTCATAGAATCTTGATACTCTGTATACATTTGTTCCGTCAGATATTTCATTATCTGCGGCATTAATACTTGTAATAACAAAATCTGTTATCTTGTTATTTGTAACTTTAATTCTGACAACTAAATTATCCGCACTTCTTGCTACATCAATTGCAGAATCCTTACTTAAATCACCAACATCAAGATTATTTCCGTTTTCATCTGTTATAAGGTAATTAACATCTTCATCAATTATTAAATACTCATCATCAGTTTCAATTGATCTATCAGCATTTTTATTGTATATATATCCTTCATCCGCATCAATTGATTTTATTACCCAGTTTTCATAAACTGTAAAAATAACAAGATCATATGTTTTACTGCTTTGTGTTGATATAAATGTGATATATCCGTTATCATAATCAAATATATTTGCCGGAACTGTAGACGCTGCTTTTCCATTAATTATATAATATGCACCGTCAAGTATTTTTGCTGTTTTAACTCTGTCTGTTGAATCAATATATTCAATTGCTGTTCCATTAAAATCATCAGCATTTTCAACACTGTCAATATTGATTGTCAATTCACTGTTCTTTTTGTTTACTCTGCAGTATACAATTTTCCCCGGATCAAGCGAATCATTATTTTTAAAATAACAATCTACTCTTTTACCGATAAAATCTTCTACATAACTTGTATTTTCATCAAAATCATAAATATATTCTTCACCGTCATCAGTCATGATTTTAATACGATTATCACCTATGGTGCTTTCGCCTGTAAAAGATGTAATACTGTTTTCGGTAACTATACCTGTAATTTTATTTACATTTAAAAACTTACTCATCAGGTTGTTGCCTTCTATTGCCGAATATTTGATACTCTGACCGTCAAAATCAGCCATCATTATATCAACATCTTCCAACGCCTGTGCAAACAGATGAGCTAATTCCGCTCTTGTAATATCATCATTATATCCGGATGTTACTTTTAATCCCAGACTGTTTGCAGTGATTATATATCCTGACGGATATCCGCCGTTGAGATTGGCAGTAGGACGATATCCGAGAAAATCAACAAAAACCTTCAATGCTTCTTTTACACGTAAATTTCTTTCCGGTTCAAATGTGTTCTCAGATGTACCTATCATAACACCGTAAGTTGAAGCTGTCATAATTTCATTGTAATACTGGTGATTTTGTGTAACATCAATGTATTTATCCTGTACTGATTCAGTCGCACCCGGTTCAAGAACAACCTCAACATCATTTCCGAAAAAGTCAAAAACCGGTTCAGGTTCTTCTGAATCATATTCATAAATGTTACTGATCAGCTGTGCCATCTCTGCTCTGGTAATGGTTCCTTCCGGCGCAAAAGTACCATCTTCCATTCCGGGCATAATTCCAAGACCTGCAACAAGATCTATATCTTCATCATTTTCCACATCGGTAAATGCAAATACCTGAAGCGAAGCTATACACAATGACATACAAAGTAATAATGAAACAAAACTTCTTTTCATTCGCTTTTCCTCCTACTTGATAATATTATAGATTAACTGTGCAGCCTCTGCTCTTGTTATTTGCTGTTTTGGTTTAAAGCTGCCGTCGTCATAACCGTTAATTTTTCCTGTTGATGATAAATATGCGACTGCTTCTTTTGCATAGTCACTGATTTCATCGCTGTCATTAAAACCAAGTTCCATATCTTCTCCCTGTTCTCCCAAGGTTCTGTAAAGCATTACAGCAAGGTCTTCTCTTGTAATATTTGCACCTACACCAAAGTTTTTGTCATCAATTCCGTTTATAACTCCGGCCTTCTTTGCAGCCTGAACATAGCTTTCATACCATGAACCATGAACTACATCCTCAAAATCAGACTCTTCATTCTCAACATCTATCTTAAACGCAAGACATATAATTTTAGCTGCCTGTTCTCTTGTAAGGTTTGAACTTGGTGCAAATTGTTTATCTCCTACACCGTTTATAATATTTTCCTTATTTAGATATTCAATCGCTTCTTTTGCCCATTCAACATTGCCAATATCGTCAAATATAACTTGTTCTGTTATATCTTCACCAATTACGGTATCTTCAGCCGATGGAGCGTAAAGTTGACCTCCGCCTCCAGTGTTTCCGCTGCCGTTTCCGCCGCCGTAATCACCGCCGCCTTGTGCAGATGACTGAGAATTGTCTTTTGCGTAAGCATTTATCTTATCAAGATAATTATCAAGTGTCAGTGAATTCTGATTTCTCTTTATTACTGCATTTACTTTTTGCTTATTACTGTCACTAAGTCCAAGATATGTACTTACACTGCTTGAAGATCCTTTTGCTAAGGTTACGTTCTTTTCAGTAATATATTTATCAATATGACCGTATCCTACTTCATTATTATAGCTTATACCATAGAACATAACACCGTTTGTGAAAGCTTTTGCAATATCGTCAACCGATTCGAAATTCTTATTAAGCATTGATTGAATAACAAGTTTCTTTCCTTCATCCGTCATATTGTCATAAAACAATTTATATGATGTTACTCCATTTTCTTCAAGCCCTGAAAGACCTGTTATATCATCGTACTGTATTTCATTCATGTTGTATACGGCATCAAGTTTTCCTTGATTATAACTTTCAATCAATGCAAACGTTTTAATTCTTGTTATTAGATTGTTTAACGCAGTTATATTTGCTTCACTCTTTGGTTCGGATATATCAAATACCAAAGGATCACTTTCAAAGCTTTCTTTCAGCATATTGGCAACTTTTGTAAGGTCAATATCTGTAACAATCTTTATATCAAGTGAGAGAATCTCTTTGTTTTGCTCAAGTGCGCTTTTTATATCCTCCGCTTCAATAATATTATTTGCAGCTTCTATTTTTTCTTCCATTGTTGAAAAATTAATGCTATATACTTCAACAGCATTGCTGCCTTCTTTTACGTAAACCGGAAAATTCCCTGAAAAACCTTCTTTAAGCTTTACATAAAGCGTATAATTGCCGTTTTCATCTGCTGTTATACTATCCGAAAACTGCTGCAGTGAAGCGTCGTTTTCAGCATTTTCCGGTGTCTGTCCCGGATTCAGAATAAGTACATTGATATTCTCATTTCCGGCGGTTGTTCCTTTTATTCTGATTATACCGTCAACCAAATCATAAACACTTACATCTGCTGCATAGGCACTTATTCCGCCGCACAATATTGCACCGGCAGCAAGAATAGAAATTATTCTTTTCATTTTTATTTCTCCCTTTATTCTACAATTTTGTCAAATTCGTCGGCACAAGCCTTGAAAATATTTCCGTATTCTTCTTCTGTTACTTTTATCTCGTCTGCAATGATTATAACTTTTGTTTCATCATCCCACAGCACGGTTTTACCTATAGACTCCGCCAATGCCCTGACAGGTATCATCATACGGTCATCTATTATTGATGCACTGCAGTCAAGCTGTTTTTCCTCTCCGTTTACAGTATATCCCGCACTGTCTGCAGTAAATACTATCTGATCATTTCCAATATTAATTACTGCCTGTCTTGACTCCTCGTTCCATTCCACTGCTGCACCAAAACTTTCGCTTATTAGTCTCAGAGGAACAAGTGTTCTTGAATCCACTATAACCGGTGCAACATCATAAACTGTTGCTTCAATATCTTTAAACGCAGTCTTTTCACCTATTCTTAATATTAAAGGATCAGTAATCTGCTGATAGAAAATCTGTGAAAAGTTTCGTTCGGTATCCTCTGTTTTCACCAATTTTATAGCCGATATCGGTAATTGACCGCTTCCGCTGGGTATAAACTTGATATTCATGTATGCTCTTGCACTCGCATCGGCAAAATAGAATGTTCCAAGCTTTCTCCAGCCTGCTTCTCCTTTTGATGTATCAAGTTTTCGTGTATAGCTTGTGTATAGATTTGTAAATTCGACAGATACATTTTTATCCGCATCCTCTGATGGGACGTTATAATAGTATACTTCATATGTTCCAAGCGTTCCGCCTGTATTTCCCTGAGGATATACATCAAAATCAGCTGTTGCATTTATATCGCTTGTTACCCTTACCGTTTCACTGTTATAGCCTTTTAATGTACCTAATGTCCAGTTTCCTACTTCTCTGTATTCTGTTGATGAAGTAGTATAAATAAGTTCTTTTTCACTCTCGTTTCCAAGCACTGATTCAGGGATTTCAAACTCACCTACAGGTGCGTCCTGTACGCCTCTAATATACATGGGTTCATCTTTTATCGGCTGAACTGTGAATACTCCCTCTGTTCTTACAGGGTTAATATTATCAAGATACTGATATATTACCTGATCATTAACCTTTAGCGTACAATAAATACCGTCTCCTGCCGGAATTGCGCCGAATTCTATTCTGTTCCATTCATTATTCTTAAAGATTCCGTTATTCGGTTCAGATATCAGAAGCGTTTGTCCTCCGGTATCCGAATTTCTTGTTTGAAGCTCAAACACATCATTCTTTACAATTATAAATACATTATTCAAACCATCCGCTGCCGAATATATATTACCCGAATCAATATTCGAATGTCTTAATCCGAAAGCAAACCAACCGTTCTCTGCAGTTGCCTTTAATTCAAATGTGTAAACTCCCGCACCGCTGTATACATCCTTTGTCGCATATATACCATCATTCTGAACCTTATCAAACCGAATCGCATCGCCCTCCTGAACTGCTGAAATACAGTCGGGCATTGTGGTTTCCCA
>CASFSH010000303.1 GCA_949297205.1 uncultured Bacillota bacterium
TTTTGGGGGCAAAATATTTATTCACGGTGCAAGGTTTTTTGCAAAAATGCACAAAACCCTTGCACCTAAACAATTCTGAAACGCTTGTAAGCCGCCATGCGGCTGCGTTTCATAATTGTTCAGCAGTCATTATATAAAAAACAGCATTATATTCTGTATCCAATTTATTATAGCACAAAAAAATTAAATTTTCAATGACAATATTATGAATTTTATTAAAGAGTTGTGCGTGTGCTCCATTTGTCTTTTTTGTAAAACAATACTGACATTGAAGCAGCAATAAGCCAACCTACAGGCCATGCGGTGAATATTCCTACAACTTCAAATTCTTTAACAAGGATAAGGGCAAGGATAACACGCAGACAAAGGTCTGTTAAGGTTGCAATCATAAATTTCAGCATTTCTCCTGCTCCGCGAAGAACCCCGTCGGTTACAAGTTTGATTGAAATTATAAAATAGAACGGAGAAACAATTCTTAAAAATAACATTGCTGTATCCATTGCTTTTCCCGTACCGTTGTCGAGGAAAAGGTATATAAGATATTTTCCGAAAATAAAATATATAAGCACAATGGGAACACACAATGCGAGAACGAGTTTAATACTTGCTTTATATCCTTCGCTTACACGTTTGAACTTTTCTGCACCGATGTTTTGAGATGTGAAGTTGGAAACCCCGTTTGCAAATGTAGTCATAGAGGTAATAACAAGGTTATTTAGCTTAACACTTGCCGAATATCCTGCCATAACAGCTGTACCGAAACTGTTAATTACGCCCTGAATTATAATGTTTCCAACAGAAACAAAGCTCTGTTGTAATATGCTCGGTACGGCAATGGCAGTTATTTTTGCAAGGATACTCCATGAAAAAATTTCAACCTTACCTTTAGTTTTTATTTTTATAAGACGTCTGAATACAACTATAATTGATAGTATTGCGCTTACACCCTGACATATAAAGGTTGCCCATGCAACACCTGCAACTCCCATGTGAAATGCCGCAACAAACAATATATCCATTAAAATGTTTGCTACCGAAGAAAATGCCAGGAATATGAATGGAGTTTTTGAATCTCCCAGTGCGGAAAATATACCTGTTGCTATATTATAAAAGAACATGAAGGGCAGTCCGAAAACATAAATATCAAGGTATAATTTTGAATCGGCCATAACTTCATCGGGAGTATTTATCAAATGCAGAAGCTTTCCTCCAAGTCCGAGACCGAAAGCCATAAGAATAAGACATAATACACCGCCGGAAATTAATGTGGTATATACAGATGTTTTCATTTTTTCATAGTCTTTGCTTCCGAAGAATCTTGAAACTATTACTGAGCAGCCTATGTTTACACCAAAGGCAAACGCAATAAAAATTAATGTTATCTCATAGCTGTTTCCAACAGCAGCCAGAGCATTTTCTCCGGCGAATTTCCCTGCCACAAGACTATCCGCAATATTATAAAGCTGTTGAAATATAACACTTGCAAACAGCGGAATACAAAATTGACGGATAACTTTACCCGGATCTCCTACCGTTAAATCTTTATTCATTTTAATCTCCATTCCGCCGCCAATAAGGCAGCACAAATCCTAACGTATAAAATAAGCTTTACATACTATGTACTACATCAGACTGTAATCTGTTGCTTATTTTCCGCAATATATTTTTTATGCAATTATAAATTTTCTACTGTTTTTATACCTTCAAAAAGCATATCCTTTGTTACTTCATAAGGAATAACTTTCATATCGGGGTCATTTAATGCACTTTCTAAAACTTTGTCAAGAATTTCTCTGTCACATGGTATATCTCTTTCTTTAAGAGTTGTTTCAATTTCAATACTTTCAAGAAAGCTTTTGATTTTTTTTGCTTCTGATATATTATTGTCAACTGCAAGCTGTACCATTGTGCAGTATCCCACAACATCACCGTGCAGAAACTTCTCTTCAAATCCGTTTATGTTTGTTAAACCGTAAAATAACGCATGTGCCATTGCACCGTTGTAATCGGGGTTTATCAGCATAGAAACAATACCTGTAGAAATTAAGATGGCCAAAGCAGTTTGTTCAAGAGCATCATTAATTTCGCTTTTTTTGCAGGCTTCTATTGCATCATGAGCGTATCTCATTAAAGGAATATTGCACATTGAACTTATAGTAAGCCCCATTTCGGAGGCATAATCAAGTGTTCGTCCTCTCATTGAAAATTCCACTTCATAATGCTTTGCCAAAGTATCACCTACTCCTGCACGGATAAATTTATATGGTGCATCGCTTATTATCTGAGTGTCTATAAAGCAATGAAAAGCAGGTCTTTCATAGTATTCGAATTTTTTAAATACGTGAGCCGGTGTGTACACTACTGAAAGAGCAGAGGAAGCAGCGCAGGTTGATGCTATTGTAGGTATTGTTACAACGTTGACATTAAGTTTTTTTGCAAGATATTTTGCGGTGTCAAGAGCCTTTCCGCCACCTACGCCCACAATAAAATCTGTTGTGCTGTCTTTGTACATATCATATAATTCATAAACTCTTTCTTCTGTACATTCATCACCGTAAATAACTCTGTCTGTCATTATGTAATCCTTTGAAATTTGTGAAAAAAGTCTGTTTTCTGTTACAGACAGGGCGGTTTTACCTCCTATCAGAAGAAAATATTTGCCCAATGGCCGGCATACGTCATTAAATTTTTTAAAAGCGTCCGGACCTATGGTATAAGCAGGATAAAATTGCTGATGCATATTATTCTCACTCCTCACAACACAAAATTATACTCCGCCGACAATAAACGGCGGAGTATAAATTTTTTGGTTTAATATTATTTAAGCAGCATATCTGTCAGATTGTATTTAGCTGCAATTTCTGCAACAGTTCCATCTGCTACAAGTTCCTCAATTGCTTTGTTAACATTTTCGGTAATATCACTGCCCTGTCTGAAAGCAATACCGTATTCCTGATCTCCGAAGTTATTGTCTATGTTTATTACCAGATCCGGATAGTCTGTACCTTCTCCAACCATTCCGTATGCACATACACTGTCCACCAATGCAATATCTGCAGTTCCGGCTTCAACTTCCATAATAGCTTTAGCCATTGAATCCGCAGGAACGTAATTTGAGTTTGCAAAGAATTCTTTTGCAGATACAACAACTGTATCATCATCTTCTATTGTTCCGTTTATTTTACCTTCACCGGTTGATCCCTGTTCGGCAATTACTGTTGCACCGCTGGGATCTTTTACATAAATATCAGCTTTATCCGCTTTCATAACCATTGCCTGTGTGTTTTTAAGATATGGATCGGAAATGCTCATTGTTTGCTTTCTGTCTTCTGTTATACACATACCATTCCAAATACAGTCGATATTTCTTGAATTCAGCTCAATTTCTTTTGAATCCCAGTTAATTTCGGTAAATTCAATGTCAAGATCAAGCTTTTCACCTACAGCTTTTGCAAGTTCTGTGTCAAAGCCTATAAGCTCGTTGTTATCATCATAATAGTTCATAGGGCTGAACAATGTTATACCGATTACCATTTTTCCGGCTTCTTTTACCTGCTCGAAATCTGATTTTTCGGCGTTGTCTCCACAGCCTGTCATGGCAGCTGACAACATTATTGCAGCTAAAGATAAAGATAATAATTTTTTCATTTTAATATATTCCTTTCATAAAATATTTTGAATACTTTAACACTATAACACTTTATCATGCTAAAGTCAATAGTTTTTTTCTGATTTTGTGTATTATATATATATTTTTTTTATACGATTTGGAGTATATATATAAATTTAATAAAGAAAAAACAGGATAAAAATGTTTTCTGTATATAAAACCTTCATGTAAGAAAATCGGTATTGAAAAAAAGATTTGTTTGTGATAATATATAAAAAATAATAATATGCGGGAGAATATTATGATAAGAAATATTTTGTTTGATCTTGATGATACCATACTGGATTTTAAAGTAGCCGAAAGGGAAGCGCTGACAAAAACATTATTGTATTTTAATATCAGTCCTGAAGAAAAAATACTTACAAGATACAGTGAAATAAACAAACAGCAGTGGAAACTTCTTGAGCAGGGTAAAATAACCCGTGATGATGTGAAGATCAAAAGGTATGAAATTCTTTTTGGAGAAATGAAAATAACTCAATGTTCGCCGCGTGAAGCTACAAAATATTATGAGGAACAGCTTGGAAAAGGACATTTTTTTATTAAAGGTGCAGAAGAAGTCTTAAAAAATTTATCAGTAAATTACAGAATATACATAGTTACTAACGGAAGTACAAAGGTACAGACAGGAAGAATAAAAAGTTCCGGAATAGAGAAATATATTGACGGGGTATTTAATTCAGAAAAAGTAGGCTGTGAAAAACCGGGGAGAAAATTCTTTGAGAATTGTTTTTCACATATCCCGAATTTTAAGCATGATGAAACAATCATAGTGGGTGACAGTCTTTCCTCCGATATACAGGGAGGGATAAATTCCGGAATAAAAACGATTTGGTTTAATGCAGAAAAAAATGAGAACAAGACAGATATTATTCCTGACTATGAAATTTCAAAGCTGTGGGATCTTTTGGAAGTACTGAAAAATATTTTGTGAAAATTATGAAAATATGCTATGAATGTTGGTATAACCATATTTTTTTATAAAAAGTATTGACAAATATATTCATATATGTTATAATTTATTTCGTTGTTGAAATACAATAAAAGATGTTATATGCTCGAGTGGCGGAATTGGCAGACGCCCAGGACTTAAAATCCTGTGGGAAGAAATTCCCGTGTCGGTTCGACCCCGACCTCGAGCACCAGAAATTACAAACTTCATAAGAGGTTTGTTTTTTTTGTGTGACAGAAGGAGATTTCATACATAGTATTTAATACATGGGATAATAAGCATCTAAATATGTAAAAGATATGATATATTATGAAAAATGAATAATGTTTATCGGTGATATATTTATATTACTGTAACATCACATCCCCGCTTTTTATTGTATTTTACAAAATATAATAAAAAGGGGTTTTTTATGGATAAATTAAAACGCTACATTGTTTTTCTCGTTGGTCTGTTCATAAGTTCACTGGGGGTAAGCCTTGTGACAAAAGCAGCATTAGGTACGTCGCCGATAACGGCAATTCCTTATGTATTAAGTCTCAATTTTAATCCCACGCTTGGTACATTTACTGTATATTTCAGCCTTTTACTTGTGGTTCTGCAGCTTATCATACTTAGAAAAAATTTCAAACTGGAACACGTTTTGCAGATACCGGTTTCAATATTGTTCGGTTATTTTATAGATCTCACAATGATTATGATTGAAAAAATAAATCCTGATATCTATGCTTTAAAATTGGTGTTTTTGGTTATAGGATGCGCAGTTCTTGCTTTTGGAATTTATCTTGAAGTAATTGCTGATGTGGTTATGCTTCCCGGAGAGTCTTTTGTAAGAGCAATAGTATCTGTTATGCATACGGATTTCGGAAAGACAAAGATTGTATTTGATGTTTCCATGACTGTTACTGCAGTTGTATTGTCATTTGTTTTTGCATATTCTTTAAAAGGCGTCAGGGAGGAAACTGTTGCAACTGCTTTACTTGTGGGATTTACAGTACGTATTTATGCTAAGCTGTTTAAAGGACTGGATAAAAAGCTGTTTCGCACGGCTTAAAAATATGTATTTGATTTATAGAAAAAATAAAACTGCTGCAAATGAGAAGAGCCTCTTTTACAGCAGCTTTTGTATTTTTACCAGGATAAGAATTCGTTGCCTTTGAGTTTATACAATGCTTCTGTAAAGAAGTAATCACCGTAAATAATAGGCATATGTATACCACCTGTGTATCTTTCGGTACCCATCATTAAAATAGCATCTTCATCATCACTCCAGTTACAGAATTCTTTTTCCATAGCCTTGAGGATTTTCAATGCGGCATTAATATAAATTTTCTTTTCATGCTCAGGAACACATTTTGCAATTTCAATAAGACCGCAGGCAGCGCATGCTCCTGCTGTGCTGTCGTATAAAACAGGCTCTTCGGGAGATCTGAAATCAACTTTAGGCAGGTAATCATCACAAACACAGGCAATAAAATAATGTGCAACCTTTTTTGCGGTATCAAGGTATTCCTGTATTCCGGTATGTATGTAGGATAAAACGAATCCGTATATTGCCCATGCCTGTCCTCTTGACCATGATGAACCTACTGCATAACCCTGACCTGCAATTGTTTCTATTAATTCACCTGTCTGAGGATCATGGGATGCAATATGAACAACACTGCCGTCAGGTCTGATGTGATCTCTGATAGTCATATTTGCATGTTCAAGAGCAATATATTTAAATCTGTCATCTCCTATTTCATATGAGGCACGATATAAAAGAGGAATATTCATCATGGAATCAATTATCGTCCAGCCTTCGTGTTCATTACCTTCCCAGTCATTCCATGCTCTTATGTATTTTCCTTTTATATTGTATCTTGAAGCAAGCACGGAAGCCGCATATAAAAATCTTGTTCTTGAATCTTCATTACCGGTATATCTGTAATTCACACCACTTAATATGTTCCACATAAAGCCCACGTCATGATGAAGTTCTTTATACATTT
>CASFSH010000304.1 GCA_949297205.1 uncultured Bacillota bacterium
TACCATTGCAAAAAATAAAGGTGTAAATACTGCTATTGATACTGCCGGACAACCTTTTTCTTTGAATCCTGAATATCTTGAAAAATTCTCAAAACTTATGGAGGTTACCGATCTTGTGATTCTTGATCTAAAAGAAATGGATGAAGATAAGCATATTGATCTTACAGGATATTCAAATAAAAATATTTTACAAATGGCAAGATGGTTTTCAGATAACAATAAGCATATGTGGATAAGGCATGTGCTTGTGCCGGGTATTACTGATGATTTGAATGACCTAAAAAAAATGCGTGAATTTATTGATACGTTAACAACGGTAGATAAAGTTGAGATTTTACCATATCATACATTGGGAATTTCAAAATGGCATGATCTGGGGATTAAATATACACTTGATGATGTAAAGCCTCCTGATGAGGAACAGATTAAAGCCGCAGAACAAATTTTATGTAACTGATTTTTTCAAAACCCTTTAAAAGACTGATGTCCGGATAAGGGTTTTGAAATTTTTATAATAAATTTAAAACATTTGTTTGATTTTTTTGAAATGTTATGATATAATATAGTTGTATATTCGTTACATAGTAATATATTTGAGTTATACATAAATTATATATTATATTAATCTTTGAAAGGAATGTAACAAATGGCAAAGCTCACAAATAAAGATTTTGAAATTCTTGAATTTATAAAAGAACAGCAAATAAAAAAAGGATTTCCGCCCTCAGTAAGAGAGATATGCGAAGCAGTCGGTCTCAAATCTACGGCAACCATTCATGCAAGGCTTAAAAAATTGGAAACGCATGGGAAAATTGTAAGAGATTCAACAAAAAACAGATCTATTAAAATTGTTGAATCTGAAACAGATATTCCGCAAAGCAATTTTTCGGAAAGTTTTGGTGAAAGGTATCTTGAAATACCTGTAGTGGGAAAGGTTGCTGCCGGAGTACCTATAACTGCTGTAGAGTATATTACAGATACGTTTGCCTTACCTATGGAATTTGCAAAGAATAAGGATTTATTTATGCTTAAAGTCAGTGGTGAATCCATGATTAATGCCGCAATTCTTGACGGTGATTTGATAATAGTGCAAAAACAATCTACTGCAATGAACGGAGATATTGTTGTTGCACTTATTGATAATGAAAATGCTACAGTGAAAACCTTTTACAAAGAAAAGGATTATATCAGACTGCAGCCTGAAAATGACACAATGGAACCTATAATTGTAAAAGATGTCATTATTTTGGGAAAAGTTGTAGGAGTTTTTCGTAAGCTATAGACTTTTGTAAATAAATGTGATATAATCGAAATGTTGGATTAATGAAAAAAATTTGATTGGAGTAATACATATGTCGAAAAGATTATTTACATCGGAATCGGTTACAGAGGGACATCCTGATAAAATATGCGATAAAATTTCCGATGCAATATTAGATGAAATTTTGAAAAAGGATCCTATGGCACGAGTTGCGTGTGAAACTACATGTACAACCGGAATTGTGTCTATTATGGGAGAAATATCAACTTCGTGTTATGTGGATTTTCCTAAGGTTGCAAGAGATGTTGTATTGGAAATAGGATATGACAGAGCAAAATATGGATTTGACGGAAACACATGTGCTGTTGTGACATCAATAGATGAACAATCGCCTGATATTGCAATGGGCGTTGACAATGGATATGAAAGTAAACATGGTGAAAAAGAATATGAGAATGCAGCGGGCGCCGGAGATCAGGGAATGATGTTTGGATACGCTTGTGATGAAACTCCGGAACTTATGCCGCTTCCGATTTCGTTAGCACATAAATTGGCACTAAAGCTTACCGAAGTAAGAAAAAACGGCACTTTGGATTATTTAAGACCTGACGGAAAAACTCAGGTA
>CASFSH010000305.1 GCA_949297205.1 uncultured Bacillota bacterium
TTCCCACGGAATAATTTCACCATTAATCATATTGCCATCAGCGATTGTCGACTTGATAATACTTGATGGTATTCCCAAGGATAATCTTGAATCATTTGCATGCGAATAATTATATTCATACACACACGTATCACCATTAAACAATATATCGTATAGTCCATCATCAAATATAGCGTCATTATATACATTTGTATACAACCCCGTATAATCCTCACTTGGACTTCCATATGCTATTTTCCCTACCGAATAATATAATCGTTCTTTATGAATAACGGGACCGAATACAATTTTAACACTGTTGATATCCGAATCATCCCATCGATACTTGAAACGATCCGATAAATATTTTTCATCCGGATAGAACAAAAAACTATTTAATAGTGCCGTTTCATCCAAAGCCATAATTTGCGTTTCTTCACCTTCGGCCACACACACCATAATACGAAAAATCGTAACCAATAAAAGTATCAAAATAAAACCTGACAGTTTTACTTCTGTTTTCATTTATACCATTCCTTTCGTATTCAGGTTTTCCCCTTTGTCTGTATATTTCAACTTTATCATATCAAATTTTGAAAATCAATAGTTTTTTTAATATTCATTTTTTACAGCATTATATTTTTTCAGAATAATACATGGATTATATGAAAGCTTAGCCCTACGCAAACCCTCATCGCCGGTATCTTCTTCCCTGTCAACGTACTTATAATTCTGACAGTTATGAATTACAAACTGCTTATTAATCATAGGATACGCACCCTGAATATGTGCAAAGGCTTTTTCAATATGAACAAGGAAAGTTTGCTCATTCAACTCATCGCCCAGTTCAAAAGCAATGATATTACCGTCTGCCCTTATGGCTCCTCCGTGAAGTTCCAGTTCCTTATAATATTTTAATGCTTTTCTTACAGCCATGCCTTCTTCCTCGAGACCGTTTTTACCCGATTCCTTCATTATTCCGCACCATTCTTCATGCATATTTATAACTTCATCAATATTTTTTTCCGATATTTCTTCATAGCTCCACTGAGGATAATTTTCAACGAATCTGTTGATATGGTTTCTTTTTGAGGACAGTTTTTTTCCTTTTAATGTTGTTAAACTTTCAGTAGTATATATATAATCGGACATATCTCTGTCCTCTGTATAATCAAAAACTCCGGGATAGTTTTTTTCAAGAAAAACTTTTTGCTCCTCTACAATACCTCCGATACATACATATCTGTCTTTATTCTCCTCCAATATAAAATCCACGGCAGCTTTAATATTTTCCGTACCTGCCGGAAATAAAAACACGTTTCTTTCCTTTCCGAATCTTACAAGCAGACAATTTTTATATTCTCTTACTTTTGTATTATAAATTTCCTGCCATATAAACAATGTTGTAAAATTATATTCAAGACTTGGGTTTTTCGTTTTTTTCAATATATTCTCTATCCATTTTTTGTCGCTTATCTCTACTGTTTTAAACTTGTCCATAATAAAATATAACCTTTCTTTCGTTTAACATTCCTTTTTCTCATAAAAATACAAATTTGAATGTTATATATGAATGTCTTTAAATACACCTTTTTTTATCAAATACCCGTCTCTGACTCCGCACTGCATTACAGAAAATTTTGCTGCATTAAAATATTCGCACAACAGTTTAATAACAACAATTCCATATTCAATAGTGTTTACTCTTTTTCCTATAATATTTAGCAATTTATCATCATTATATTCCAAAGAAGAAAAAAAATCAAGCATTCCTGTTTCAAAATATTCACTTTTTATTTCTTTTTCCAACAGTTTTTTTATCACTTTTGCCGTACCACCCATGATATACAGGCTGTTGCACGTCACTTTAGGGAAATTGTTTAAGTTACCATATATAAAACGCTTTATACTTTCATAATTATTCTGGGAATATTTTCCGAAATTTAAATAAAGTCTTTTAACACCTATAGGCAAAGACTTACTGTGTATTAGCTTTCCATGTTCAAAATAAAAAATCTGACAGCTCCCTCCGCCAAGGTCAACACCTATTCCCGTGTTCTCTTTTATATTATAATTAAGGGCGAGAAAATCACATTCCGCCTCCTCTTTTCCGCTTAACAATTCAATTTCAATATTACATTCTCTTTTTATTTTCATTTTAACTTCAGCCAAATTAACAACATCTCTCATTGCAGAGGTTGCAAAGCACAGTATTCGGTCTGTATCCTCTTTTTCAAAAAATATTGTTATCTGCTTTAAAGTTTGAGCCAATTTATCTATGCCCTGTTCAGATAATTTGTTATCTGCAGTATCTGTAATAATTTCAGATTCAAATACAATATCCGCTGCAATCGTTGTTTTATCTGTCACACTGTAAATAACACCACGTATGGTATTTGTACCAATATCAATCAATCCGTATTTCATAAAAATCACCAATATAGAAAACTGTTACAGTAATAAAGACGGCTTATAGCAAGCCGTCTTATTATGTCAATCATTAGATACCTTTATTACCTCTTTGCCGTTGTAATAACCACAAGCCTTACAAACTCTATGAGGCATTTTATATTCGTGACACTGAGGACATTCAACCATTGCAGGAACAGTTAATTTCCAGTTTGCACGTCTTTTATCTCTTCTTGATCTCGATACTTTACCCTTAGGTACTGCCATCTCAATCACACCTCCTATTCGGTCTCAGAATTTTTCATGATTTCTGCCAACGCTGCCCATCTCGGATCAATTTCCTCTGTCTCACAGGTACACTCGCCGAGATTAAGATCTTTGCCGCAATTCGGACACAATCCCTTACAGTCATCTTTACATAAATATTTCCCGGGAACATTGACAATAAAATTATCAATTATTATTTCATCCATATCAACGGAATATCCCGAATAAAATATTACATCTTCATCACTGACAGATTCTTTTTCTTCTTCTCTTACAAGTATTTCCGATATATCAAAGGAAATATCAACCTCAACAGGTTTAAGACATCTTGCACAGGCAGTAACTGCCTTACCTGTTACTTCCGCGGATAAATAAAGCGATTTTGTGTTGTTTGTAATTTTACCTTTAATTAATAACCCTTCCGGAAAAACAAATTTTTCACCCTGAAAGGATATATCCTTAATATCGGCTTTTTCACACAGCTTCATTACACCGCCGTAATCCTTAAGTACAGAGGACAGGTCGATAATCATAATAATTCTCCGTTTCTAAGCATATTCAATTAAAGCAGAAATTACTTCAATTCAACTTTTGCTCCTGCTTCTTCAAGCTTAGCCTTCATAGCTTCAGCTTCTTCTTTAGCTACACCTGTCTTTAATGACTTAGGAGCGCCGTCAACTAATTCTTTTGCTTCCTTTAAGCCCAAACCTGTAAGTTCTCTTACAACTTTGATAACTCCCAACTTTGAAGCGCCGGCTTCTGCCAAAACAACTTCAAATTCTGACTGTTCAGCAGCTGCAGCGCCGCCTTCTGCTGCAGCGCCTGCTACCATAACAGGAGCAGCTGCGCTTACGCCGAATTCTTCTTCCATTAATTTAACAAGCTCTGCAACCTCTAATAATTTTAATTCTTTGATATCTTCTAAAATCTTATTTACGTCTGCCATTTTTTTGACCTCCTGAAATTTTTAATAATTTTATCAGGTTTTATTTAAAACCCCTTGTAATTACTCAGCGTCTGAAGTTTGTGCCGGTGCTTCTTCCGCAGGTGTCTCTTCTGTGGCTGCCGGTTCTGCAGGTGCTTCCTCTGCAGTATCTTCTGCCGGTTTTTCTTCAGCTGCTTTTTTTGCGATAAGGTCGGAGATTTCTACGCCGCCTTCTGCAATTGTGCTAAGCAATCTTGCCAATCCCGAAATTGGGGAATTCAAGCTGCCCATAATCTTTGCAATAAGAGTTTCCATATTCGGAGTCTTTGCAAGTTTGTTGATTTCATCTAATGATAAAACCTTTCCATCCATAAATCCTGACTTGATTTCCAGCTTATCATTTTCCTTTGCATAATCTGCAAGTACCTTTGCCGGAGCAACTGCGTCCTCTGATACTGCCAATGCTGTAGGTCCATGTAATATGGAATCCAATTCATCAAGACCTGTTTCTTTTGCTGCTAAACGAAGTAAAGTGTTTTTTACAACAAAATATTTTACACCGGCTGCTCTTAAATTATTTCTCAATTTTGTGTCTTCTTCAACTGTCAATCCTCTGTAGTCAACGAGAACACCTGTTGTTGCGCTCTTTAATGCTTCTGTAATTTCGATAACCTGTGCTTTTTTTGCTTCTAAAACTTTTTCACTTGGCATTTAACATTTCACCTCCTGTAAAAATGCTTGCCTTCAATAATAAATGAAGGCTCTTTGCCGTAGACAAGCAAAGAGCCATTAGTAATCATATAATATATACTAAATAACACCTCGGCAGGGCTTACCTTTGTGCCTGCTGTCTACGGATTTGTATTTACCTGCGGTATTATACCACAAATAATATACTTTGTCAATAGGGAATTTTTATTATCCCAATCTTGCAGCATTAACCTTTATTCCGGGTCCCATTGTAGATGCAACTGCAACGCTTCTTAAATATTGGCCTTTTGCAGCTGCCGGCTTTGCCTTTATTACCGCACCTACTAATGCTGTAAAGTTTTCTGTAAGTTTTTCCTGTCCGAAAGATACCTTTCCTATAGGACAGTGAATAATATTTGTTTTATCAAGCTTATATTCAATTTTACCTGATTTAATTTCTGCAATTGCCTTAGCTACATCCATTGTAACTGTTCCGGCTTTTGGTGAAGGCATTAAACCTTTAGGTCCCAAAACTTTACCCAAACGTCCTACAACACCCATCATATCCGGTGTTGCAACAACAACGTCAAAGTCGAACCAATTTTCACTCTGAATCTTTGTAACAAGATCCATTTCACCTACATAATCAGCTCCTGCAGCTGTTGCTTCTTCAGCTTTAGGTCCTTTTGCAAAAACTAAGATTTTAACAGTTTTTCCTGTTCCGTTAGGAAGAACTATTGCTCCTCTTACCTGTTGATCTGCGTGTCTTGAGTCTACGCCCAACTTAATGTGAGCTTCTACGGTTTCATCAAATTTTGCTTTTGATGTTTTTATTATAAGATCCATAGCCTCTGCCGGATCATATTGCTTTGATTTATCAATAAGCTTTATGCTTTCCTGATATTTTTTTCCTCTGAACATATTAATTTCCTCCTTATGTGGTCAATCAAGGATTTTCTCCTCTCCCACTGATTTTAAAATTACTGCAGGGACAATCAGTCACCAACAACAATACCCATACTTCTTGCGGTACCGGCGATCATGCTCATAGCAGCCTCTAAAGATGCTGCATTCAGATCGGGCATTTTTTGTTCTGCTATCGCCTGTAAATCTGCTTTGGAAATTGTTGCTACCTTTGTCTTATTGGGAACGCCTGATCCGCTTTGGATCTTACATGCTTTCTTCAACAAAACTGCAGCAGGCGGAGTCTTTGTAATAAATGAGAATGAACGGTCTGCGTATACTGTAATAACTACAGGGATAATCAGACCTGCGTCTTTTGCTGTTTTTTCATTGAATTCTTTTGTAAACTGCATAATGTTTACTCCGTGCTGACCCAATGCAGGACCAACAGGAGGTGCCGGTGTTGCCTTTCCGGCAGGAATTTGTAATTTAATATAACCTACTACTTTTTGTGCCATAATATGGCCACCTCCTAAAATCTTGCAGCATATGCCGCATAATGTGGTAATTGCGGGCTTTCGCCCTCCCACTGTCTCCAGAGGGATATATAAATGCAAATGCATTCATAAACATAAATTTGGTTAATCAAGTTTTGTAACCTGATTATATTCCACCTCAACCGGGGTTTCCCTTCCAAACATTGAAATATTGACAGTCAGCTTTCTCGTGGTTTTATCAATAGATTCAACAATTCCGGAAAATCCTTCAAGAGGTCCTTGTTTAATGCTGACATGGTCACCTTTTGATATATCCATATCATCCATACGTATTTGCGTAAAGCCGAGTTTTTCAACTTCACTGTCAGGCAGCGGAACGGGTTTTGATCCGGGGCCGACAAATCCGGTTACGCCTCTTGTATTACGTACCACATACCAGCTCTCATCATTCATTATCATTTTTATGATAACGTATCCCGGAAATATTTTCCGTTTAACAACCTTTTGTTCTCCGTTTTTCTCTTCGACTACATCCTCCAAGGGAACCTCAACATTTAAAATAAGATGTTCTATTCCACGATTTTCAACGGATTTTTCGATATTTGCTTTTACCTTATTTTCATATCCCGAATACGTATGAACTATATACCACTTTGCTTCTTCAGCCATAATAACTCTCCTTTACTTCAGAGTTTGTGTAAATATATCCAATAGCTTAGAAAATGCAATATCACAAATCGAAAGTATAATACATGTTATAATAATGAACACCAAAATGATAAGAGTATTATGAATCAATTGTTCTTTTCCGGGCCATGTAACTTTTTTCATTTCAGATTTTGTTTCTCTGAAAAATTTTACCAATTTATTTGTTTTCTTTTGGTTAGCGGTTGTTTCAGCCATTTTTTTACACTCCTATCTTATTTGGTTTCCTTGTGAAGAGTATGCTTTCTGCAGAATCTGCAGTACTTGTTCATTTCCAATCTGTCAGGATCGTTTTTCTTATTTTTCATGGTATTGTAATTTCTTTGTTTACATTCTGAACATGCCAGTGTTATTTTTACTCTCATTTTTACACCTCCGTATTTATCTCATATGTTTTGCGAATAGCTCTTTTACAGACACGCAAAAAAAAAGAAGCTACACCTCAATTGCTTACATTATAACACAGAGGATATAGCTTGTCAAGTATTTTTTTCATTTCTTTGCAATTTATAATAATAATGAAATAAATGAAACATTATCTTATTTAATGACTGCTGAACAATTATGAAACGCAGCCGCATGGCGGCTTACAAGCGTTTCAGAATTGTTTAGGTGCAAGGGTTTTGTGCATTTTTGCAAAAAACCTTGCACCGTGAATAAATATTTTGCCCCCAAAAT
>CASFSH010000306.1 GCA_949297205.1 uncultured Bacillota bacterium
TTTTGGGGGCAAAATATTTATTCACGGTGCAAGGTTTTTTGCAAAAATGCACAAAACCCTTGCACCTAAACAATTCTGAAACGCTTGTAAGCCGCCATGCGGCTGCGTTTCATAATTGTTCAGCAGTCATTAAATAAAAACAGATTAAGCGGTAAAAAAAGGATAATTATTTATTGTTTGTTTTATCTTCTTCGTTGCCTGTCATATCCTTAACACCGTTTTCTATTCCTTCACCTACATCTTTAACACCGTCAACAACGCCGTCGCCCACATCTTCTACCGCATCACCCATGTCGTCTATCATATTGTCTGCAGTTGAAGAAGGTGAAGGAGAGGCTGTATTGTCTGTCGTATTATCGGTACCACAGCCTGCAAGCATTAAAAATATTAAAGTTGATATAAATAAATATCTGAATTTTTTCATAATATAAAATTCCTTTCTGAACGATTTTTTATTGATATGTTAATTTTACGATTTTATTATTGACGTCAAAATAAAAAATTATACAAATTTTTTTTGGGAATTATAAAAAGAAAAAGGTATTTTATAGTAATTTTTAAGTATAAATATTTAATTATGTGTATAATTATAAAATTTTTGCTATTTTAGTTGACAAAAACAAAAATATGGTTTAAAATAAAAATCGGTGAAAAAAAAGAATTAATTTGGGAGGAAGAATAATGAAAAAATTATTAACTTTATCAATCGCAGCTATAATGGCTTTGTCAATGGCAGCATGCGGAGGAAACACAGATGAACAGGTAGAAGAAAATACCGCAAATACAGAAACAACCGAAAATGTATTAATAATGGGTACAAATGCAGCATTTCCGCCGTATGAATACTATGAAAATAACGAAATTGTCGGAATAGATGCTGAAATTGCTGATGAAATAGCAAAAAAATTGGGATATACTCTTCAAATTGAAGATATGGAATTTGATTCAATAATAACAGCTGTACAAACAGGAAAAATAGATATGGGTATGGCAGGTATGACTGTTACCGAAGACAGACTTGAAAATGCTATTTTCTCTGATTCATACGCTACAGGAATTCAATCTGTAATAGTTAAAGAAGATTCGGACATAAAGAGCCTTGATGATTTGGAAGGAAAGAAAATAGGTGTACAGACATCAACAACAGGTGATATTTATTCAACAGATGATTATGGAGATGAATTTGTAGAGCGTTATTCAAAGGGTGCAGATGCAGTTGCTGCATTGGTTACAGGAAAAATTGACTGTGTTATTATAGATAACGAACCTGCAAAATCATTTGTTGCTGCAAATGAAGGATTAAAGATACTTGATACAGAATATGCAGTGGAAGATTATGCAATCTGTTTTGCAAAAGAAAATACAGAGCTTAGAGATAAAGTAAACAATGCTCTGAATGAACTTATAGAAGACGGTACGGTACAGAAAATAATAGATAAATATATACCGGCTGAATAAAAAATAAATTGTCAGAAAAAGAGCATAAATAAATGCTGTTTTAAGGCAATACCGTATATTTCGGTATTGCCTTAACAATTTTCGGGAGGTTTTTATTTTGCAGGAATGGTTTTTAGTTCAAAAAGATAAATTTTATTTAAATTTTATAAAGGATGACAGATGGAGATATTTGTGGGACGGTCTTGGTGCTACCTTACAGATTACATTTTTTGCTGTACTGCTGGGTATAGTTATAGGAATGATTGTTGCTTCCATAAAATCAACGCATGATAAAACAATAGATTCCGTAAGAATAGGAATAGTAAGATTTTTTCTTAAATTATTAAATTTTATATGTAATTTATATTTGACAATTATTCGAGGAACTCCTGTTGTTGTTCAATTATTGATAGCATATTACATAGTATTTCAATCATCAAATAATAAAATTACAATTGCTATTCTTGCATTTGGTAGAAATTCAGGTGCATATGTTGCCGAAATTATAAGATCGGGGATAATGTCAATAGACGCAGGTCAGACAGAAGCCGGACGTTCTTTGGGATTTAATTATTTTCAGACAATGTTGTATATAATAATACCTCAGGCATTTAAAAATGTACTTCCGGCACTTGCAAATGAATTTATTGTACTGCTGAAAGAAACATCGGTATCGGGATATATTGCCCTTCAGGATTTAACAAAGGGCGGAGATATAATAAGAGGACG
>CASFSH010000307.1 GCA_949297205.1 uncultured Bacillota bacterium
AAAACAAGCTTCTTCCCGGTAAGACAGGCACAATAGCAGAATACAGGAACACTGTTACAGGAGTTTTTACCCGTCTTGCAATTATTTCTGCATACAGTGTAACTACTGCAGCTGTTACAAATGCACACATACCGTCATCAATATTCATGCTCTTGAGAATAACAAACATTATATGAGAAACCAATCCTCCCATTCCGCACAGTAACAGCTGCTTGGGATGAACACCGGCACTTCCGGCAACGCATAATGTTCCGATAAAAATAAATATAACTGTTTTCATTTTAATCCCCATTCCGCCGCAGATGCGGCGGCACAAATCCTAACGTGGAAAAGAAGCAAGCAGATTGCCGTTTTGAGGGACGACGGTGTATGTGTATACTCCGAGTCGCGAAAAACGGTGAGATGCGCAGCTTATTTTTCACGTTATCTCCCAATTTTTAATAAGGGCTTATCCCATTATTCAATTAGGATAAGTTCACTGTATAGCAGTGTCGTAATCAGCAGAATATTATACTCCCGCTGATTGCAATTATATAACCCGCCGCCTAAAGTGGCGGAGACATCTTGCCCACAGCTATAACTAACCAAAAATATTCTCCTGAATATTTTACATAATTTACATAAAAATAATACATATTATTATCAATTTATTTTAAAATATATTTTATTTGTAATATTTACTTGAAAATTGTAATTTTTTATGATATAAATATAAGTGAGAGATTTTATATTTTGAGGAGGATAATGATGGATAACAGTTCAACATTCGGAAAACTAACAATTATAGGTATGAAGGGCTGCGAAGAAATAACGGAAAAAATTGATTATTATCTTAAGCAGTTCAGAAAAGATTATGATGATACCGAAACTTATATTACACATATTAAATGTCCGAGATTCGGTACAGGTGAAGCAAAATGCGTAATATCCGAAACGATAAGAGGACATGATTTGTATATTATATGTGATATGTTTAACCACGGTGTTACATATAAAATGTATGGGGTAGAAAATCATATGAGCCCTGATGACCACTATCAGGATTTAAAAAGAATAATTGCCGCAGCAAGCGGAAAAGCAAGAAGAATTACCGTTGTTATGCCTATGCTTTATGAAGGCAGACAGCACAGAAGAACATCAAGAGAATCCCTTGACTGTGCTCTTGCACTTCAGGAACTTGTTTCAATGGGCGTTTCAAACATTCTTACCTTTGACGCTCATGATGCAAGAGTACAGAATGCAATACCATTACACGGATTTGATGATGTTCAGACAACATATCAAATGATTAAGGCACTTACAAGAGCCGTTCCCGACATCTCCTTTGATAAAGAGGATACAATTGTTATATCTCCCGATGAAGGCGGCATGACAAGATGTATGTACTATTCTTCTGTATTGGAAATAGATTTGGGAATGTTCTATAAAAGAAGAAATTACTCCGTTGTAGTTGACGGCAAAAATCCGATTGAAGCACATGTATATCTGGGGCGTGATGTTGCCGGCAAAGACGTTATGATTGTTGACGATATGATTTCAAGCGGTGAATCAGTAATTGATATTGCAAAAAGATTAAAGGCTCAGGGCGCAAAAAGAATATTTATATTCACTGCATTCGGTCTTTTCTGCAACGGGCTTGAAAAATTTGACGAAGCTTTTGCAAACGGCGAAATTACCAAAATATTTACAACTAACCTGATTTACCGTTCTCCGGAACTGCTCTCCCGTGAATGGTACTACTGTGTTGATATGTCAAAATATATATCCATCCTTATAAATACAATAAATCACGACGACACATTAAGTCAGCTGCTTGTTCCTGTTACAAGAATCAAGAATCTTCTTGCAAAGCGTGAAGCGGAGAAAAACAGCTGATTGACTGATGTTACAATATTAATAAAGAAGCCGCAATTATTTTACGGCTTCTTTTTTCTTTTTTGTAAATTTAAATTTTTCTGTCCTCTGTTTTGCCATAATATCTATTGACATATTTTTCAAACTATCGTATAATTTTATTGTTTGGTAAAAGAACAATTACAAGTTTTACAATGATTAAACGGAGATATATTTATAATGATAAAAGATTTTTTGCCCATATGCAAAGAAGATATGGAAAAACGCGGATGGAACTGTCTTGATTTCCTTTATATATGCGGCGATGCATACGTTGACCACCCAAGTTTCGGTCATGCCATAATTTCAAGAGTTCTTGAAAAGCATGGTTATAAAGTCGGAATTATTTCTCTTCCCGATTGGAAAAGCACAAAAGACTTTATGAAAATGGGCAGGCCGCGTCTTGGTGTGCTTGTATCTGCTGGAAATATGGACAGTATGGTAAATCACTATACCGCAAGCAAAAAAAGACGCAGTGACGATGCATATGCTCCCGGGAACAAATCCGGTCAGCGCCCCGACCGTGCAACAATAGTATACTGCAACAGAATACGCGAAGCTTTCGGAAATATACCCATTCTCATAGGAGGTATCGAGGCAAGCCTCAGAAGATTTGCTCATTATGATTACTGGGATGACAAAATCAGACGTTCAATTCTTTTGGACAGCCGTGCTGATATTCTTATGTACGGTATGGGAGAGCATCAGATTGTTGAAATTGCCGACTGTCTTGATTCGGGAATGAATGTAAAGGATATAACATATATTCCCGGCACATGTTATCTGTCCGATACAAACGACATTTACGACAGCTTGGAAATTCCTTCATATGAGGAGTGCGTTAATTCAAAAAAAGCATATGCCGAATCATGCAGAATACAATATTTTGAACAAAATCCCTTTACCGGCAAAGCACTTATACAAAAACACGGGGACAAATATCTTGTTCAGAACAGACCTACTCCTCCCCTGACCACACCGGAATTGGATGCAGTATATTCACTGCCGTATATGAAAAATTACCACCCATGCTACGAAAAATACGGCGGAATCGAGGCAATAAAAGAAGTTAAATTCAGTCTTGTTTCTTCCAGAGGCTGTTTTGGCAGCTGCAATTTCTGTGCCCTCAGCTTCCATCAAGGACGGATTGTTACTGCAAGAAGCCAGCAATCAATTCTTCGTGAGGCGGAACAAATGGTATGGGACCCCGATTTTAAAGGCTATATTCATGATGTGGGAGGGCCTACCGCAAACTTCCGTGCACCGGCCTGTTCAAAGCAATTAAAAACCGGAGCCTGCAAAAATAAACAATGTCTTTTCCCAAAACCGTGCAAAAATATGAAGATTGACCACAGTGAATATCTTTCTCTTTTAAGAAAGCTCAGAGAAATTCCGGGAGTCAAAAAGGTATTTATTCGTTCGGGAATACGTTTCGACTACCTGATTAATGACAAAAACAATGAATTTTTCTATGAGCTTTGCGAGCATCACGTAAGCGGGCAACTAAAAGTTGCACCTGAGCATATTTCGGATAATGTTTTAAAATATATGGGTAAACCCGAAAACAGTGTGTACAATAAATTTTCTCAAAAATTTTATGACATCAACGAAAAACTGGGCAAAAAACAATTTCTTGTCCCTTATCTGATGTCAAGTCATCCGGGAAGTACCATAAAAGATGCGGTGGAACTTGCTTTGTATCTTAAACAACACAACATTAACCCACAGCAGGTACAGGATTTTTACCCCACACCGGGAACCATATCCACCTGTATGTTTTATACCGGGCTGAACCCCTTTACCATGGAGAAAATATATGTCCCCAAAACACCAAAAGAAAAAGCAATGCAGCGTGCGCTGCTTCAATATAAAAACCCCGATAATTACAGCCTTGTATGCGAAGCACTAAAACTTGCCCACAGAACAGACTTAATCGGGTACGGTCCGAATTGTTTAATCAGGCCAAAAAAAGATGAATGGAGGAAAAATACAAATGGCAAAGATATTAAGCGGAAAAACAGTATCACAAAGAATAAAGGACGAACTGAAAGAAGAGGTAAAAGAACTGAAACAAAAAGGCATTAATCCCGGTCTTGCGGTTGTAATTGTAGGAGATGATCCGGCAAGCCGTGTATATGTAAACAACAAGAAAAAAGCCTGTGACGAACTCGGCATATATTCGGAAGAATATGCTCTTCCCGCCGAAACTTCTCAGGATGAATTATTAAAGCTGATAGACACATTAAATTCAAAAAGGGACATAAACGGAATATTGGTACAGCTGCCTGTTCCAAAACATATCAATGAAGAAACAATAATTAATGCAATATCTCCCATAAAAGATGTGGATGCCTTTCATCCGGTTAATGTGGGTAAAATAATGGTAGGTAATTTTGATTTTGTTCCATGTACTCCCGCCGGAGTTATGGAACTTATAAAAGAGTCGGGCATTGATGTTGCAGGAAAGGAATGTGTTGTTGTCGGCAGAAGCAATATTGTAGGAAAACCTCAGGCAATGCTCTTGCTTCATCAGAACGGAACAGTAACAATCTGTCATTCCAAAACAAAGAACCTGAAAGAAAAAACCAAACAGGCCGATATTCTTGTTGCTGCGGTGGGTATTCCAAACTTTATTACAGGCGATATGATAAAGGAAGGCGCTGTTGTTATTGATGTTGGAATAAACAGAATAGCTGACAAAAAATTGGTAGGGGATGTGGAATTTGAAAGTGCTGAAAAGGTAGCTTCAGCCATTACCCCCGTTCCCGGCGGCGTAGGTCCTATGACAATTGCAATGCTGATGAAAAATACAATAAAAGCTGCTGTTATTCAACACAAATAAATTAAAAGGAGCAAACACAATGGAGATTAAAGTTACAAACAACGAAAATTTTAAATCTGCATTTATACAGGCGTCAGCAACCGACGAAGACGTTATTATTTCCGTTTCCGAAGGTAATTACAATATTGACTCCACTATAGAAATTGACAGGGATAATATAAAAATTAAAGGGGAAAACAACAATGTTACCATTCACGGAAGCAGGAAGATAAATCTTGCCGGTCTGAAAAAAACTAACGGTATTATAGAAATAAATCTGAGTGACTTCGGAATAACCAACCTCGGGCAATTCGGAGAAGGACCTTATGAAGATTTCTGGAAGGTATACGATATTCCTAAGCCTCATATGACTGAATACGGTCCCGGTCTTGAATTATTCTATGACAATAAGCTTATGCCGATTTCAAGATACCCCAAAGAAGGATTTATCCGTATTAAGAAGGCCTTGGGTGAAACAGACATGACTTTTAAAGGTGAAAGAAGCGGTTCAAGAGAAGGTGTATTTATCGGAGATGATGATAATATTAAAAATTGGGACAGCTTTGAGGAAATGCTGTTAATAGGATACTGGAATGTTGACTGGGCGACACAGCGTCACACAATTAAAAATATTGACAGAAAAACCGGTGCAATTACCGTAAACGAACCGTATCATACCTTCGGTTATCGTGACGGTGCCTGCTTCACCACAGAAATAGGCGGTAAATTTTATGCCTTAAATGTTAAAGAAGCCGTTACCGAACCGGGACAATGGTATATTGACAGAAAGAACAAAATGTTATATCTGTACCCGTACGAAGGTCAGGAATACGTGGAAATATCCTGCGCAGACGATATGTTTTATTCAAAGGGACACAAAAATATTTCTATATGCGGTTTTAACATTTCACAATGCAGAAAATCCGGAATATGTTTTGAAGAATGTGAGGACATTACCGTTTCCGACATTACTGTCGAAAATACAGGCGCATGGGGTATACTCGGTGAAAACTGTATGAGAATGAATGTGGATAAATGTACAGTTTCACTCACAGGCGGCGGCGGAATCGGTGTTAACGGCGGGGACAGACAAACGCTTACCTCTTCCGATAACATTATACAAAACTGCACTATACACGATATTGCAAGATGGCACAAAACATATATGGCAGCGCTTGATATTTCAGGAGTCGGATGTACTCTCAGAAAAAATTATATTTACGATGTTCCCCATTTCGGAATTGTATTTGCCGGAAATAACAATATAATAGAATATAACGAAATCAACAATGCCTGCTATGAATCAAACGACGCAGGCGCCATATACAGCGGACGAAACACTACCTACAGAGGAAATATTATAAGATACAACTATCTGCATGATTTAAACGGCTATGAAAATCTCGGATGTGTAGGTCTGTATTTTGATGACCTTATGTCATCTGCAGAGGTTTATTCCAATATATTTGCAAATATTCCATACATAGGCCTTTTGCTGGCAGGAGGCAGAGATTTTAACATACATAATAATTTCTTCTACAACTGCCGTATGGCAATTATGTATGACAAGCGCGGAATGACATGGGGTGCATATGAAAATGACGGGGGAAAAATCGGAGAATATCTCAATGCTATCGATTACAAATGTGATATATGGAAAAAAGCGTACCCCGAATTATACAATATCAGGGAAAACAATATGCTTATGCCTCTGGGAAATTCAATAACAAACAATACTGTTATCGGAGGGGACGGTTTCTGTCTGCAAACAGAAGATATTGCCGACGTAACAAAGTTTGAAAATAATACCTTTGCAGGCATATCAATCGGCGGAGAAAAAGAAATAAATCATGCCGACTGGTATTATATAACAGAATAATAACTAAAACAACGAGACTGCAAACCAAGCTTTGCAGTCTTTTTTATTCGCAATTATTTAATGACTGCTGAACAATTATGAAACGCAGCCGCATGGCGGCTTACAAGCGTTTCAGAATTGTTTAGGTGCAAGGGTTTTGTGCATTTTTGCAAAAAACCTTGCACCGTGAATAAATATTTTGCCCCCAAAATAT
>CASFSH010000308.1 GCA_949297205.1 uncultured Bacillota bacterium
AAATACAAAATAACCTGATGTTAAATTTATAAATAAAACTTTTAAACAAATTTGATATATTAAGATATTCAAAAATTTTCGCTGCTTCCCGACTTATATATTTTTAACATATATTATACAAAAAATACGCAGAACTATTAATGTTCTGCGTATTCATATCAAGCCAGTACAAACTCATTATCTTTGGCATCCACTGTTACTTTATCTCCGGATTTAATATCACCGTCTATTATCTTTTCTGCAAGCATATCCTCAATTTTACTTTGTATTGCACGTCTTAAAGGTCTTGCACCGTATACCGGATCAAATCCTTCTTTTGCAATAAGACTGACTGCATCCTCTGTAAAGTCGGCATTAATTTCATTTGCAACAAGTCTTGAATTAAGATTGTTTAACATAAGCCTTGCAATTGATTTAATATTTTCCTCGGATAATCTCTTGAAAACAATAATATCATCAATTCTGTTAAGAAATTCAGGTTTAAAGGCATTTTTTACTTCAGCCATTACTTTTTCTCTGATTTTCGCATCGTCATCAGCATTATTGTCCTCTGTCTGAGAGCTGAATCCGAGTTTTGAAGCAGTATTTAAAATATTCTTTGCACCAAGGTTAGATGTCATTATGATAACAGTATTTCTGAAATCCACTCTCTTACCCTGTGCATCGGTCAGGATACCGTCTTCCAATATCTGAAGCATTATATTGAATACATCCGGGTGCGCCTTTTCTATTTCATCAAACAGAATAACCGAATAGGGGTGTTTTCTTATCTTTTCAGTCAGTTGTCCGCCCTCATCATATCCTACATATCCCGGAGGCGATCCGATAAATTTTGATACCGAATGTTTTTCCATATATTCAGACATATCAACCCTGATCATTTCATTTTCCGAACCGAACATCGCTTCAGCAAGTGCCTTTGACAGCTCGGTTTTACCAACACCTGTAGGTCCTAAGAACAGGAATGAACCCATAGGACGTTTAGGGTCCTTTAATCCTGCTCTGCCACGTCTTATAGCCTTTGCTACAGCTGTGACAGCTTCGTCCTGTCCTATAACTCTTTCATGAAGTATTGCCTCAAGATTTTTAAGCTTTTCACTTTCCTCCTGAGCAACCTTCTGAACAGGTATTTTGGTCCAGCTTGAGATAATGTCGGCAATGTCATCTTCCGTAACGCATAAATTATGCGACGTTGTGGTTTCTTCCTTCCATTCTCCCTTTGCTTTTTCTATATCTTCTTTGATTTTTGCTTCCGCATCACGCAATTCTGCCGCTTTTTCAAAGTCCTGAGCAGTTATTGCCTCCTGTTTATCGTTGGACAGCTTTTCAAGTTTTTCCTCAAGTTCCTTTACCCCGTCAGGTGCAACAAGTGTTGAAAGTTTTTTCTTTGAAGCCGCCTCATCGATCAAATCTATTGCCTTATCCGGTAAAAATCTGTCGGTGATATATCTTTCGGATAACTTTGCCGCTGCTTTAATTGCCTCATCGGTAATTTTTACACCGTGATGTGCTTCATATTTATCTCTTATTCCTTCCAGTATCTGTATAGTTTCTTCAACAGTAGGCTCACCTACTGTAACAGGCTGAAATCTTCTTTCAAGTGCCGCGTCTTTTTCAATATATTTACGGTATTCATTCAAGGTTGTTGCCCCGATTAACTGTAATTCACCACGTGCAAGAGAAGGCTTTAATATATTTGACGCATCTATTGCACCCTCGGCAGAACCCGCACCTACTATTGTATGAATTTCATCAATAAACAGTATTACATTTCCGGCAGAGATAACCTCTTCAACAGCTTTTTTAAGACGTTCCTCGAATTCACCCCTGTATTTTGCACCTGCAACCATTGATGACAGATCAACTGCAACAAGTCTTTTATCCTTTAATGATTCAGGGACATCTCCTGATGCTATCTTCTGCGCAAGACCCTCGGCAACCGCTGTTTTACCTACACCCGGCTCACCAATAAGACAAGGATTATTTTTGGTACGTCGTGAAAGTATTTGCATTACCCTTGCTATCTCGTCATCACGTCCGATAACCGGATCAAATTTATTTTCATTTGCCATTTCAGTAAGATCTCTTCCAAATTTATCAAGGGTAGGAGTTTTTTTACCCCCCGTCTTTTTCTTGTTGCTCTGAGGCTGTGTATAACTCTCATTATCAACGGCGTTCAGAGTGTTTGTATAGAAGGCATCCAAATTTACTCCCAGACTCATGAGAATCTGTGCCGCAACCCCGTCTCCGTCACGCATAATCGCCATCAATATATGCTCTGTGCCTATATA
>CASFSH010000309.1 GCA_949297205.1 uncultured Bacillota bacterium
ATATTTTGGGGGCAAAATATTTATTCACGGTGCAAGGTTTTTTGCAAAAATGCACAAAACCCTTGCACCTAAACAATTCTGAAACGCTTGTAAGCCGCCATGCGGCTGCGTTTCATAATTGTTCAGCAGTCATTATATAAACCTGCCGTATTTTAATTGCGGCAGGTTTTTTGTACTGTTTTATACCCTAAATTGGAAATTTTGCCCCCTGTTAAAAAAAAAACTATTATGTTATACTAAAGAATAGTAATTTATGTTGTATAAACCAAATGTCATTGTTTATCCGGCATATAAAATAGTATCAGTCGGGCAACCGGCAATGAATCGGAGGCAAATATGAATCTAACATTAAGAAAAAAAATATGTCAGTCAATAATAGTAAAAGCCGATCCAGAAAAACATATAAATGAATTCGGAAGTATCGAAAATTTTTTAAATAAATATCCGGTCGGCGGAATATTTGTCGGCAGAGAGGTCTGTACCTATAAACAGGAGAGCATTGCGGCAATTGATGTAATTTCAGAATATAAGAAATATTCAAAAATACCACTGTTAATATGTATGGATGCAGAAAACGGAGTAAACGGCATTATTGACAATGCGGTTGAGCTTCCTCCATTATTATGTGTGGGAGCCGCAAATGACGAGGCTTTGGCTTATGATTATGCAAAGGCAATTGCAGGCGAGTCAAGACCACTGGGTGTAAACTGGACTTTTGCACCTGTTTGTGATCTTAACATAAATCCTTTAAATTTAATTGTCAATAAACGTTCTTTAGGTGATGACCTAAACAGGTCAGAAAAATTGCTCAAGGCATTAATAAAGGGCTATCAGGAAAACGGACTTTTGGCAACAGTAAAACATTTCCCAGGTGACGGTGTAGATTACAGAAATCAGCATATTACAAAATCGGAAAACTCGCTTTCTTATGATGCATGGTTTGAAAAATCAGGAAGAATGTTTCAAACTGCAATTGATTCCGGAGTTGATGCAATTATGGCAGGGCATATATGTGCACCGGCTCTTCAAAACGACGCTGTAGATAACAGTTATCCGCCGGCGACACTTTCCTATGATCTTATAACAAAACTGTTAAAAAACAAAATGGGCTTTTCGGGTGTTGTTGTTTCGGACGCACTGGATATGGGCGGATTTTTAAGATGGATATATGAACAGGACGAAGCAGAGGTAAAATGCTTTGAAATAGGAATAGATATGCTTTTGTGGCCGCAGCTTAGAGTTGTGGATAATATAGAAAAAAAGGTTTTAAGCGGTCAGATTTCAACAGAACGTGTTGAAGACGCCTTCGGAAGAATAATTAAGATGAAAGAAAAAATCAAAACTCCAGACCTTTTATATGATACACATGAATTTTCACTTAAAACAGCACAGTCCCTTGCAAAAAAAGGCACTTACATTATAAAAAATTCTCTTTTGCCGCTTGATTCAAAAAAATACAAAAAAATCAGAATTGTTGGCATTTCAACGGAAAAAAATAATATGGAAAAACTGAAATTTTTAAAAGAAGAATTTGAAAAAAGAGGTGCCGTTGTTGAAATATATGAAAGCTGGTGCAACTATCACGCAGATTTTTCCACTCTTGACCGAAATTATGATTTACTGTTATATGCATATATGTTGAGTCCGGATGTTCCAAACCCCATAGGAGTCCCGGCAGTTACCATACATAACTCATTGATTTTTGACACCGATAAAACAATAATTGCAAGTTTTACAACTCCGTATATATACTCTCAATACTGCGAAACTGCCAAAACATATATTAACTGCTATGAAAATGAAATTTCAATGCGTACCTTTGTTGCAGGCCTTTACGGTGAATGTGAATTTGAAGGTACTGCACCCGTTAAAATTTAATCAAACAGGCAAAATCTCTGCAATTATATTGTCACAAAAACAGGGCTGACTCACCAACAGGCGGGCCGGCCCTGATTTTATACACCAAAATTAAATTTCTTACTTACTGCTGAGATATTACTCTGACCGTTGTAAGAGGTTTCATTAAATTCAGATTTTCCCACAATAATACTTTAAGTTCTATATCATCTGCTTCGGGAAGCTGAACATTCCATGAAACATCTGTCTTTGTATTGGGCATAAGTGTTATATCTTTATTTACCATTACCTCACGAAGTTTGTTATTATTGTATACCGAAGTTATTGCGTCTGCAGTAAGTTCCTTTTGAAACCTGCTAACCACACTGCACTCTACGCTTACTGTCTGACCTTTATATAATGACAAATCTTCGATTTTTTCTCCATTTTGTGATGTAAACGTCACCTCACCAAGTTCCACTGTAGCATACATATATTTTTGGGTTATCATTCTGCCGTTTTGATCGGTAACATATACACTGTATTCTCCCGGCATATCAACACCGTCAACATTTGTACTGAATTCCAAGGAGAATTTACCGAATTCATCACATTGTACCAATCCTGCATACTGTATTGTTTCAAGGGTACGGTCTTGCACTGCCTGCTGTATGTCATAATTTGGATTTGTAACCAATACAGAAACGGTACTGTTCGGTTTAAAACAGTTTCCCTCAATGTATACCATATCAGATGACTGATCAGGTTCACATCTTGTAATCATAGGAATGGCAGTCTGCTGACCGTTTTCAGCTTCAGTAATAATATCATATAACCGATATTCAAGCTCATCTGCCGTTTCCTGTGTCAGGGAAACATCATCAAGTATTGCCTGCGCATCTGTTGCCTCTTTTTTGAGTCTTTCTATCATTTCATCACTATACATATATATACCCTCTTCTCCGAGACGTATATCATTATTCAAGCGTTCAAGTGCCGCTTGTACGTTTTGTTTTTTAACATATCCCAAAGGTGCTGTTGTAAAGCTGTTTACGCCGCTTGATACCGTAAACGAATCCTGACGTCCTATACCGTTTGCGCTCACCTGCCAGTAATATGTACGACCGGGCAGAAGTTCCGTTTCAAACGCAAGATCACTGTGGTTCCCCCATACAGTTTCATTGTATAAAGGATAAGATAAATCCGAATTTTCCGAAACGATAACAGTATAATTTGAAGCATTTTCCACTCTTTCCCAGGATAACGTAATATTTGTATCTGTATTTTGTTCGTCATTTTCGGGATATTTGAGTATAACTTCATGCTCATCTGAACTGAATATATTATTGTTTGTAGTATCAATAACCCCTATTTTTGTCATATCAATCTCATTTACGGTTGATATTCCTTCAAGCTCCGAATCCAAAACACCGGTAAGAGTGTAATTTTTATCTTCATCATTTACAAAATAGCTGCTGTCATATGTAAGCTGCAAATTACCGTATGAGGTAGCATTCATATTATTTCCGCTTTCATCATACACTTTTTTGCCGTATGCTTCCATTTCATTTACATATTCTTTTCCGTTCACCGTATATATTGCATTTTCAATTCCCGAAACCTGATTTTCTCCTTCTATTGTGTAAACAGGGTCATTTCCGTCATATGATTTAATATACTGATGCGACGGTACTCCAAAAAGCGGATTCACATTTCCGTTTTCCGAAATTGAAACATTTCCCACCGACACTGTATTCCATGGTGCAAAAAACGGAGTTCTTGTAAGGGCGATTTCCATATCAGGATAAGCATTATAATATACATCTTTATAACTGTATCTTGATAATAACAGTGCCTCATTATACATTGTTTCACCGGTTGAACCCCCGCCGAAATCCATTCTTGTCTGTAGAAACAGACCTTTTCTGCAGTTAATCATCAGGTTATTGCTGAACTCACAATTCATTCCGACGCCCGCAATCATCGCGCGTTCCATATTCTCCAATACATTATGATGCATTGAAATTCCGCCGTAGCCGTCATCACTGTAGAGTCCGCAGAAATATTTTGATGAATCATCAAGATACAGGTTCAAATCATGAATATAGTTATATGCGACTTCATTTCCGTATTTAGTGTTGCTTCTTCCGAAATAAATAGCCCCGCCGTCAGAAATATGACGTCCCTGATTGTACATTTCATTATATATTACTTTTGAATTGTTTCCGGGGATACTTATTCCATGCGTTGTCGTACAATCCTGTATTATGTTGTTTTTCACAACATTTCCGACAACATCGGTTCTTTCTGTTGAGTTTATTCCGGCAGTAATAACCCCTCCTGTCAGATTATATCCACAGGCTGAAATACGGTTATTTGAAATTACAACATTTCCGTTTTCAAGTGTTCTTGAATTTCCTCCCGAAAAATTAATAAACCCTCCGGCACAGCTATAAGCATAATTATCCGATATTGTACAATCCTGCCCGTAAATATTTAAAATCATATCACCCTGAAGATATTTAAAAGTACAGTTTTTAATTGTTATATTACTGTTGTTACCGTATGTTCTTATTACACTGCCGCCTGCTTTTTCAAATGTCAGACCGTCAAATACAATGTTATTTACACCGGATGCAATATTAATAATATTTTTATCCAAAAATGCAGTCAATTCAAAATTTACACCTGTAATATTATCGCTTTCAGGATAATAATAAAGAATATTAGTATTCCTGTCCACAAAATATTCACCCGGCATATCAATTTCTTCCAAAAGATTTTTAATATACCATTGTGCGTCCCTTCTTGCAGTTCTGCCGATTCCTATTTTGTATCCGCTGCCGTCGCTTGTAATGTATTCTGTTTTATTTAAACTCCATCCATAGCTTGAGTTAAATGAACCTACCGCTACCGCTTGTGAAGCATTTACCCATCTTGCTGCATTTTCATCATATGTAACAAAATAATCACTTGTA
>CASFSH010000310.1 GCA_949297205.1 uncultured Bacillota bacterium
GACGTACAACAGACCTTTCATCGAATGTACAATAATCAGTAAGAGCTTCCAGTCGAAAATCTCCAATCCATAATCTTCTGTCTCGTTTTGGTCCGTCTTCAAAGACACGCTGCATACAGTTTTTTAATGTATTAACCGCAGTAATATCTATTTTTTTTAACTCATTATCCAAAATATCATACTTCTTTAAATTTTTCATGTCCCCACTTGTTACAGATTTTAGTATAAAATTTGATAATTTAAATGGTTTTGGAGATGCAACAGCAGTTATTTTTATATACCTTACAGCATATCTTCTCGGCATCTCGTATCTTCCCAGAAAATCAATATTTACAACTTCTTCCTGAAGCCATGATTTGCACAAACTCCCCTTATATGAAGAAAAATTATCTTCCAATTCTTCTTTTGTTTCACAAAATTTAATATTTAATCTTACAGGCGCATCTATATATTCCCTAACAAAATCAAGATAAAAAGAAAAATACCCAACATAATGATTTCCAAAATCAAGGATTAATGTATCGTTATTTTCCATCACCGCATTTTTCACATCAGGAAAAATATCTTTTTCAATCAAATTCGGTATATTCTCTTCAGCCATTTTTAAATAGTATTCTTTCATAATTCCTCCGAATATATAATAATATTTTTATATATCTATAAATCTACACATTTTATTCTATAAAAACCGGCTGTATGAACAAAATTATTCATTCAGCCGGAATTATAAGTTATTTTATCCCAACAAAGTTATAGGAACAAATATTGGCATTACATGGTTCTGAGATGAAATAACAACATAAATATTATTTCTTGCAGAAACATTTTCTCCTGCTTTGATTTTTATTTCCCAAACACATTTTCCGGATGTATTTGCTGTAATATGTGTACAATGTGCAGTTTTTCTGTATTCTGCACTCCACCCCTCGGGAAGAAATGCTTCAAAATAGAACACATGAGGATCCTGCTGATAATTTTTCAGCGTAAGCTTTACATTAAATTCACCCAAAGGTAATATTTCCGGTTTACCTTCATATTCTGCTATAACAGTAGTATGGCTGCTTTGTCTTATTTCAAAAGAGTAAGGAGTACGGCATATAAATTCCTTTAAATCATTTCTTAAACGATTATAAGCAGGAGTTTGTTTAAACTCATTTTCGCTGCCATTGTCCTCATCTTCAGTATATTCCATATAAACACTGTTTGCTTTAAATACCGAAGGAATAAGTTCCATTACTCTTTCTGTCAGTTCCGTACAAGATGACGGAAGATCCCACATTGCACGATCCACTGCCATGGTTATTATTCTGTCTCCTATATATTCACGCCAATCATCCGGTATCCCATTAATCCCTTTTATAATACCCAAAGTTGCGCCGCAGGTTGCTCCTGTACAATCTGTATCATCACCACAGTCTATGGCATAAATAAGTGATTTTTTGAAATCTCCTTCTCCATATATAAGTCCTATAACGGAAAAGGCAACATTAGCAGGTGCCTGAAACCATCCCAGATCTTTGTTTTCATGTACCAACATTTCACGAACTTCACGCCAAGGAATTTTATTATCATAATTTTTCAATACAAGCTTTATACTCTTTGAAACACGGCAATCTCCCGGAATATAATCTAACGCTTTCTCGATTACAGTTCTTATATCTTTTTCCGTAAATGCAATACTCTGCATAGCAGCAGTAAAGATTTCAGCATATGTACCTTCAGAAATTCCATGATCAACCTGTGCATCCATTGCAGCATATTTTGTTGCTATACTGGGAAAACCTGGTGCCATACACGCCCATATTTCTGAGCGTATCCATGCGCCATTGGAATTTTTCCATCCCTCATTATTTATTTCTCCGGATATAGGCGGAAGCATTCCGGCTTTAACATTACTCTTTCCAATCCCATATTCATTCCAATGAGGCGGTATAAAATTCAACCAATATTCGCCAAGTACCGCAGGACTAATTCTGTGAGGGCCTGCCTGTTCCATTGCCGCAAGCCATACAAGCTGTAAATCCAAATCGTCATTTGGAAGTGGTTCCCCGGCCGGGGAAGAAAATCCTGTTATATCCTGCATATTTTGCTGTCCCTCATATGGAGTTCCCATAGTTCCGCCTATATTTTTACCAATCCAGCAGGCATAGATTTTATCTCTTAAAATTTCTTTATTTATTTTTATCTTCATAAAAACATCTCCCATTTATTTTAATATCATTATCTTGCTTCTTGTTTATTTTAACATTTAAGTATAAAATAAACAAGGGGTGTTTATTGTTGAAAAAAGTATTCAATTTTTACTTTGTTTAATTATTTTATACTCATGCGGCGAAAGGTTATTTATTTGTCTGAAATGTTTATAAAATTTAGTTTTATCTCCATAACCCACCTCTGCAGATATGTCATTTATTCTCATATCTGTTGTTTCCAACAGTTGGCATGCGTGTTCAATTCTTGCCTCTTTTAAATACTGTGTAAAACTTTTTCCTGTGTATTTTTTAAACAAACGGCTGAAATAGGAAGGATTATAATAATTAGCATTTGCTATTTCTTTCATTGATAATTTCTCACTACTGTGATCCTTTATATTTCTTAATAATTCCTCGGATATTTCCCTTTGACTTACTTTAAAAGGAAATGACAATTTTCTGAAAATCTGTACTAACAAAAGATTAAGTCCGGACTGAATGGCAAACATATATCCGGGTTGATTTTCTCTGAATTCTTTCCATAAAATATTAATTATTGCCTCTATATTTTTCACTTCACTCCCCGAAAAAGATACCATGCATTTATTTTGTTCCGTTTTTCCGCAGAATTCTTCAAAGGATGTCAGTTCCAATAAAGAAAAGGCATTTCTTGAATCAATAAGACTTTTATTAATAAATTCCGGTTTTAGTAATATATTAATAAATTCACAATTTTTTTCTCCGGTTACTTGGTGGGAATGATTATAATTTATAAAAAAAAGATCTCCTCCATTTGCCGGATACTCTACATCATCTATTTTCTGAATACATCTTCCTTTTAAAATATATACTATTTCAATAAATTCATGTGTATGCCTTTCAATCGGACAAAGAAGCTGCTGTTTTTCTATTATAAGTGATTCATCCATATAAAATTTTCCATCCGTAAATTTTATCTTCATATCCTGCCTCCGCATATATTTATAAACACTTTCTTTTATTATAATCTTTAAAGATGTTTTTTTCAATGTTTTTTTACATTTTTTACTATTTAATTACTATACTATCTTTTTTTTTGCTATAAAGCAATTGAAATCTATGTTATTTTATGGTATTATAATCATACAAAATATTAAGGAGGACACTTTATGCATACAGAAAAAATATCGCGATCTTATGAAATGTTTCCGTTTTTTTCACATATTTCCGGAACGTATAATCAACCCATAAAATTTACCGACACACATCTGCATAAAGAAATAGAAATTGTACAAATTTTAAACGGTCAAATGCGTTTTGAAATAAATAATGACTCACTTATATGCGATACCGGAGATATTATAATAATAAATTCAAATATCCCTCATTCTTCTGAAAGCATTGCATCAAATACACAGCAAATGCTTTTTCAGTCAGATATTTCTCTTATATATATCAATTCACATTCTGATATAACCCATCCGTACCTTTACGGATTTTTAAATACAAACACAAAACCATACTATCTGTTTCCAAGATCAACAAAAATTAACAAAGAACTTGGAGTATATTTGAAAAATATATACAATGAACTACATTTGAAAAATGATATGTTTGAAACGTATTTGAGAGGATATCTCAATCTTCTCTGTGCCTGCCTTAATAGAAATAAAATACTGATTGAGCATATAGAACAAAAAAATAACAATCCATTAAATAAAATAATGCCAATAGTGGATTATATAGAGAAAAATTACAGTCATTCCATATCGTTGGCTGACATAAGTGAAACAACTCATCTTAACGAGTATTATTTATGCCGTTTGTTTAAAAATGCAACAGGTCAGACTGTTTTCAATTACATAAATTATATTCGTATACGCAAAGCAGAAAATCTACTTGCTGAAACAGCTTTAAGTGTTACAGATATTGCCGTTTCGGTAGGATTTGCCAATACCGCAAGGTTTGATGAATCATTTAAAAGAACAACCGGAACAACACCTTTAAAATACCGAAAACATGCATATACCGCAAAGCTTTAACAAGTTAAATTATTAAGTATACTAAAGAAATGATATTTATGAAATAAATATGATATAACCGCATATATTCGGCCGGCAAAATGTTTTCTTAAAGGATTGATATACAGAGATACTGCCATTAACTTATATAATACACAAAATTAAATTACAAAGAATAAAAAACAGGGATATATTACATATCAAATGTAAATAAATATTAAAATACAATTATTCTTAATGATACATAAGTTAACCCTGTTTTATATTCTAAAATGCCAATTTTCGTGCAAGATCATATAGCATATATAAGTTCATCAACCGAACAGTGATTCTGAACAAAATGTGTTGTACAGCAAGCCCATCGTTTACCCTTTAGAATACCGAAAACTCTTCTTATTTCATTTTCCAATTTAGTATAATTTTCAAAACCAAGTGTAGATTGAACACATATTCCACCTAATATGCCAAATTTATTCTGATATTTATTTAAATACAATTCATAAGGCATATTTGCATTTTCCTGCCACGGATGAATAAAATCATAGCCCAATTCAGCAATACTGTCAAGGGCAGGTACTATACATCCGTCGCTGTGCAGACTTATTAACACATTTCTCTTCTTTATTGCTTCAGTGATCTGTTTATGAAAAGGATATATCATACCTCTAAACATATCATAACTAAACAATAAACTTCTCTGTGATCCCCAATCATCGGATACCTGTATTCCGTCCGCTCCCAATTCAATTGCATTTTCTGCAAATTTTATATTCCAATCCACCTGTCTTTGATAAAGTTCCTTTAATTTTTCGGGATATAGAATAAGATACATAAGGTGATTTTCTATTCCAAACTGATCATTTAATGCTTCAAATATTCCCGGTGTCTGAACATAACAAAAACGTTTACGGTCATTGTGATGTTTCAAATCAGAAATAAGTTTTTTATACTGTTTCATATCATTTGGATCAGTCATTTTTATTTCCAATAACATATCGGGTGTAATATCAATATTTCTTTCTTTTATTTTATTAAATTCTTCCCCATACGGTGATATATCGGAAAACAAATGTGCCATATCAAAGTTATAATGATCTTCAAATTCGGATACCGATCCAAATCTTTCCGATATTTCTTGTTCCATATTTAAAAACAGCATACCGTAAAGAGGAGTTCTGCCAGGATTTTCCCCCCCTCATGGTTGCCCTGACCAATTCTTTTGATGTCACTGTAATCTTCCTTTCCGGTTTGCACCAAACATTCTATTGACTAATATTATATACTCTGCTACAATAATTGTAAACGGAATATTCTGTCAATTATATGGGGTGATTTTATCATGAACGAAATAATCGAAAAAAAGAGTATATTATATACCTGCTCCGATATATATATAAATCGTGCCATTGTTGATACACAATGCAATTATCATTCACATAACTTTATAGAAATTGCCTACGTTAAAAGCGGTATGGGTTATCATGTCATAAACGGCGAAAAATTTTTTGTTCATGGGGGTGATATTGCAATAATTGATTATAATATATCACATAAATTTATATGCAGCGAAAAACACCTTGATATTATAAACTGCATATTTAAACCGTCGCTTTACTTTAAGGCTACGGAAAATTTCAAGTCATTTTCCGATCTTTTAAATACATATATTTTTATGCCTTTTTCCGATTTTTCTTTTAAAAACTTTACCATTACACATTTTTCAGGAAATGACAAAATGTTAATTGATAATATCTTTGATAAAATATTTTATGAGTACACTATAAAAAATACGGTTTTTTACAAATCCTGCGCGGTTATGTCATTGAGCTTATCTCACACATTATAAGAAACAATGCACAAATAAATACTCCTGCTGATGACGATACGGTTATAAAATACTTTACAGAATATATAATAAAAAATTATTCTAAGCATATCAGTACTGATGATTTTGCTAAAAATGCTTTTTTGAGCAAGTCTCAGTTTTGCAGGCGATTCAAAAAATATACCTCACTTACAATTACGGATTTTATACAAAAAACAAGAACAGAAGAAGCTTGCAGACTACTCCTTACAACCAATAGAAAGATAGAAGATATAGGCGAATCGGTAGGTTACAGAGATTTAAAATTTTTTAATCAGGTATTTAAAAGATATACCGGCAAAACACCGTCTGAATTCAGAAAAAATAAATGAATTTTTTAAAAAAAATCATTGATATTTTATTTTTTTTCTGATATAATGCTCTAAAACCTATATAAAAGGAGTGAAGAAAATGATTAATCCATACAATATTACCACATTGTACGTATCTCAAAAATACGGCGATGACCATGAAACAGGATTTTCCAAAACATCCGGCGAAAAAAGAAACGGTCCGTTAAAAACCATTGAAAAGGCACTTTGTTACGTAAAAGAAATGCGATTTTTCGGAGCATTGCAGCCTGTCACCATCAAAGTGCTTGATGAAGAATATTCTGTTGAAAAACCGATAATTATTGATAACGGTATTTTCAATGTTACGATAGAACCTTACACAAAAACACTTATTTCAGGCGGAATGAGAATATCAGGCTTTAAAAAAGATGTATTTAATAACAGTCCTTGTTTCTCTGCATATGTGCCACAAGTAAAGGAAGGAGTATGGTTTACCGATTTTTATGTTGATTCCGAACATGCCTCTTTTACAAGATATCCTCAAGAAGGTTTTCTGTCCCCGTTATCGGTAGATAACAATGACAAAAATCTTCACACACACTCTAAATGGTTCATTGCAAAAAAAGAAGATTTGGATAAAATTAAAAATTTTAAAAACTTCGGGGACTGTTTTATTAGCTATAACCATTATTGGGTTGATGAACACACACCTATAGAAAGCTACGATATTAAAACAGGACAAATTGTATGCAAATATTTTTCACGTTACAGTGTTTCATCTGACTATGAAGCAAGTGCCATGAATTATATAATAGAAAACACTGCAGAAATGTTTATGAATCCAAACGAATGGTATCTTGACAGAGAAACTTCAACGGTTTATTATATTCCAAAAAATGATTCACAAACTCCAGAAAATATTACAGCGTATGCTCCACTTTCCGATAAACTGTTTATTATTTCCGGAACCGATGAAAAGCCTGTTGAAAATATTACAATAAGAGGTTTTGAATTTGCATATACCACCGGTGATTATATGAGCAAATTGGATAAACGTGCCGGCGACACAGAAAGAATTGAATATGAAGATGCCGCATTTGCTTCTGATGGGCAGTCTCTTGCAAACGGGCACGGAAGTATTGAATTTGAATTTGCACATCATTGCTGCATCGAAAAGTGCACACTCCACAGTCTTGGAGTCCATGCCGTCAGATTAAAAAATGGCTGTAAATACATACGTATTACGGATAATGATATATATGATATCGGAGGCGGCGGTATTTCTGCAAGCGGAGAGCCATATGAAAGTGATTCATCACTTCATACCGGTTGTAACTTTATCAGTTCCAATAAGATAAAAAATATTGGAAGAAGGTATCTTTCTTCTTGCGGTATACTTCTCAGACATTCATTTTCCAACATAGTTTCTCACAATGACATAAGCGACCTGTACTATACAGGTATTTCCGTAGGTTGGGTATGGGGCTACAAAGACAGCATCTCAAACAACAATATTATAGAATATAACCATATACATAATCTTGGTCAGGGAGTTTTGTCTGATATGGGCGGAATATATCTTCTTGGTAAACAACAGGGTACTTTGGTTCGCGGCAACTTAATTCATGATGTTAAAAGCAAGCACTATGGCGGCTGGGGTATTTATACCGATGAAGGCAGCAGTTATATTACAATAGAAGATAACATATGTTATAATTTATCCTGTAATTGCTACCATCAACACTATGGATGTATGAACACAGCAAGAAACAATATTTTTGTAATGTCAGCCGACGAACCGATAAAACTTTCAAAAAATGAAATGCATACGGGAATGATTTTTGAAAATAATATTATTGTTTCAAACAATACTCCTCTGTTCAGAACGGGCTATGAAGATGAAGATTCGGGAAGTATTCACACTTTATGTACACATTCCAATCTTTTATACGATATTAGCGGCAATACTCCTGCATTTATAACAATCGGAAAAGTAAAGTATTCTCTTGAAGATGCACAAAAAATTCTTGGTATTGATGATAATTCATTTATTGCAAATCCAAAATTTGCAGACTACAACAATTACGATTTTACTCTTTCCCCCGACTCTCCCGCTTACGAAATTGGATTCAAACCTATAGACGTCAAAAAAATCGGAATAATAAACAGGTAAAACTAAAGCCATGGTATAGTTTTTCAGATTATACCATGGCTTTTTTATTATACGAAAAGTCTGCAGTACATACTATTTACATCATTACTCGGCAACAGGATACTCATTTCCCAATAAGTATAGCGGTGCCTCATCTTCTTCAATTTCCGGGAATCGTCCGGTTTTTTCATAAAATCTATTATCCACTCTGTCATCATTTACTTTTGAAACTTCACCTAATAAAATCATTCCTGTTCCTTTTTCACCCCAGAATTTATGGTACATTCCGGAAGAAATTGATATACTTTCTCCCGGCTTAATTCTGATTATTGAGCCGGGTGCTGTCTGATACTCATACCCGTCAATATGTAAGGTGACAGAATTTTTTGTATCAAACTGTTCATCTTCGGTACTGTTATATACCTGTACCATTAAATTTCCACCGCCTCTGTTTATAATATCTTCCATCTTAGACCAATGAAAATGATATGGGGTTATTTGTTCTTCCTGAACAATAAGTAACTTTTCAGCGTATGGTTTAACATATTTCTTATCATTAAAGTTACCGTTTCTTAAAGTAATCATTAAAAGACCTATTTTATCATAATCTCCGTATCCGAAATCGGTAATATCCCAACCAAGCATATTATCTCTTATTTCATCATACTCTTTTCCCTTTGTTTTCCAGTCCTCCGGGCTCCAATAAACAAAGGGCGGCAGCTTAAAATTCATTTTTTCAATAAAATTAACTGCATCTCTCATAATTTTATTAAGTTCAGATCTTTTCATTTTACCTCATTTCCTTTCTTTTATAATCTTGAAAATGTTTTGATAGCATTTAATGTATCATTTTTTATTGCCTTTTCGGCACATACGGTAATATCATGGAAAAATGTCTTATCCTCCATAGCTGAAACTGCCTCGCCGGCAGCCTTTGCCATATAGGAATAATAATTAATCTTTCTTATACCACAATCTATTACCTTTTTATAATCCTCTTCGCTGACGCCGCTGCCTCCATGCATTACCATGGGCACATCTATCATTGAATAAATCTTTTTTACACGTTCAAAGTCCAATTTAGGTTTTTTCAGATATAATCCATGTGCTGTTCCAAATGCACAAGCTAATGCATCAATTCCTGTATCATTTACAAATTTCAGTGCCTCATCAGGATTAGTATATATACTTTCACCGCCCGGTTCTCCGCTTTCTCTTGCACCCATAGATCCCACTTCCGCTTCCACAGATGCACCATATCTTGATGCCATTTCAACAGCAATACAAGTATTTGCATAATTTTCTTCAGGTGGCAAAATTGATCCATCATACATAATTGATGTAAATCCTATATCCAGTCCTCTTTTCAAATATGACAAATCTGTTCCATGATCCAAATGCACACATACAGGTACCTTTGCCTTATCAGCCATATAAAGCATTATTGTACCTATTTCCTCAAGTTCACATAAACCCATCTCCTCATGCAGCTGTGCGTGCATAATTATAACAGGTTGATTTAATTCTTCAGCCGCTGCAATAACGCCTCTCATACTCTCAAGATTTGGCGTATTAAAAGAACCCAATGCAATTTTTTTTGCATCTGCAATTTTTAAAATTTCTTTTAATGTAACTAACATAATGTTCCTCCTCAATTTACTTTTTTGCTGAAATCATAAATATATTTATATTTTTTATAATACTGCATATATTGTTCATGTTTTTTCTCTTCAGGATAATAATGCTTCTTTTCTTTTACCATTATTTTTCTTGCAGAATCCATACTCTCAAATGCACCTACGGCATTGCCTGCAAGCATTACCGTTCCCATTGCTCCCGCCTCTGGTGCATCCAAAGCAATGATTTCCTTATTAAGAATATCTGCCTTTATCTGCAGCCATACACTACTGTTTGCACCGCCTCCTGTAGCATATAATTTATCAATTATAATTCCGTTTTTCTCAACTTTCTCAAGATTTAACAGCATTTCATATGTAACGCCCTCCATAATAGCCTTGTATATATCATACTTATCTGTCCCTAAAGTAATACCGGTAAATACAGCCTTGGAATTTTCATCCATATATGGAGTTGCCGCGCCGGCAAAATGTGGCATTATCAAAATACCGGTGGGCTTTTCTTTTATCTTTTTATCCGCTTCTTTATAACTTTCCTCTGATATGAAATTATCCCTGTACCACTTTAAAGCCGCTCCTCCTGTAAATGAAAAAGCATAACATACATATTTATCCCTTAAAATATGAGGAAGTATTGTATAGCCCATTTCATAAAATTCGGTGTTATCAGGAATTTTATCAAGGACCGGGGTTATGCACTCAACAGTACCTGTCCCATCTATTGCTGTATGAAGCTCGGTAATACCTGCGCCTATTAATGCTGCAAGCTGATCATGACATCCGGTTACAACTGTGACATTTTCCGCATCAAATTCCGGACTTATTATTTTACCCGCGACTGTACCGCTTGGGACAGGAATTGCCATTTTATTTATATCTATTCCTGCTATATCAAATATCTTTTTACTCCAGCATTTATTTTTTATATCAAAACCCATAGTACGGCAGGCAAGAGAATAATCAATCTGTGCTTTTCCGGTCAATTTATAAACAATGAAGTCCTGAAACAGAAGAATACGTGTTGTCTTATCATAAATCTCAGGCATATTATTTTTAACCCACATGATTTTTGCAAGGCTATACATACCATGAGGCTTTGCGCCTGTAATTTTTTCAGCATTAATACCGTCAAAAAGTTTACTTTCTACACTTCCCCTTTTGTCTGTATAAAGCATGGAAGGCATCAGTATATTATCCTCTTTGTCAAGCATTACAAAACTTTCTCCGAAAGATGTTACTCCGATCACTTCTATTTTTATCTCTGACATTGTTGTTTTTATGACCTGTTTTACTGCTTCCCACACTGCTGCAGCATTTATTTGCTGCACTGTGTCATTTCTTTCAGATTTATATTCACAATATGTATTTTTTATAAATTTACCGCATGAATCGTAAACGCTTAATTTACACCCTGTAGTACCTACATCCAATCCTCCGATATACATATTAATCCTCCATTCCGCCGCCGGTGCGGCAGCCCAAATTTTTAACATAAAACAAAAGCAATCAAATTTTCGTTTCGAAATACGTATATACTCCAAGTTCTGAAAAACAGTAAGATATTCATCTTATTTTCCACGTTATAATCTCGATTTTTTTCTGTATTGATTATATTACATTTATATGATATAATAAAGATATAATCGTATTAAAAACTGTAAATTCGTATTAAAAAACATAGAAATATATAACCATATGCCTTATTTCTTAGATAATCTAAATAAACACATTTAAGCCTTATATTAACATATAATCAACCTGTTTTTTCTGGTTACAACTTATGCCTCCCCACGACGGCAGAATGGAGATAATATGAAAATTAAATTTGAAACAGATAAACTCAAACAAATTCTTATAAATTTTTATAATCTTACAGGAATGCGCTTTGTAATTTTTGATGATGATTTCAACAAAATTCTTGCATATCCTGAAGATAGCTGCGAATTTTGTACATTAATAAAAAATACCGGTGCAAAAGCAAAATGCAAACAAAATGACCGTACCGGATGTGAAATATGCAAAAACAGTAATAAATTGTATATTTATAAATGCCATGCAGGTCTGATTGAAGCAGTTGCTCCCATTAAAATGAATGATATGACCATTGCATATATTATGTTCGGTCAAATATGTGAAAAAGGTCAGGATAAATCGGAAATATTGAACTATTCATCTCAATACATAAACAATGCGGATATTCTTTCTGAATATGTAAAAAAAATAAAGTCAAAATCAAAAAAACAAATTACCGCAGCAGCAAATCTTATGGAAATATGTACTTGCTATCTCTGTATTGCCGACCTTATAAAAATAGATGCTGAAAATCTGATTTTTTATCTGTCAAACTATATAAACACCAATATTTCTTCCGATTTGTCGGTGGAGCATTTATGTTCTGTTTTCGGTATCAGCAGATGTAAATTATATGAGCTTTCACACAAATACTTTGGTATGAGCATCGCAAAATATATTCGTAAAAAGAAAATAGAAAAAGCATCACAATATCTAAAAAAACACAGCATCGGTGATGCTGCCGATGCTGCCGGTTTTTTTGATTATAATTATTTTTCAAAAGTTTTTAAAGCCGAAACCGGCATGACACCGGGCGCATATAAAAAATCATTTAACCGATAAAT
>CASFSH010000311.1 GCA_949297205.1 uncultured Bacillota bacterium
CGTCCTCCTCCGAATAACTCGGTAAACACTCTTGAAAAAGCTTTATTAATTTCTTCAAATTGTTTTTTGAAATGTTCTTCCATTAATTCCTGCATTGAAGAAATAATTTTATTCAAATTTTCCTGCGATTTTTCAAGATCATTTTTCTGATTGCTGAGAAAATCAAATCTTTGTTTTGTATTTACAAATTCTTCAATTGCATCTGTGTTGACATTACCCAACGCTTTAATTTTACCTTTTAATTCAAGAACTCTTTGACGTGCTTCTGTTGTATTTTCTATATTCTGTCTGATCTCATTGGCTGTAGAAACGGTCAATTCATATTCATCCCAAAGTCTGTTTATAATACTTGCAGAATCTTCTTCATATTTGACCTGTTTTGTTTCAGCTTTAGTTAATTCCTGCTGTAAACTCATCATTCGATCCGTCAAGTCCTTATTTGAATTTGTTATTCCTTTTAACCCTTCAACCACCGATGCTTTATCTTTATCTATTTTTTCGATGTATGATTTTATATTCTGTGAAATAGCTTTAATCTCTTCTATTTCTTTGTTTTTAGTGTCAATTTTTTGATTCAAATGAAGATTACTTTCCTTTAATCTTTCTTTTTCCAAATTTTTATCATTCAATAATCTATTATTTTCGGAAATTAATGCTTTTAACTTTTCAATAGAATTTTTTTTCAATTCTATATCCTTTTCCATCGTTCTCAATCTTAATGTTTCATCCATCAAAAGTTGATTTTGCGCATCTTTTTTATCAGAAATAAGTTGCTGCTCCTCTTCTTTTTCATTAATCAGATTGTTCAGATCATTCACTTCTTTTTCAAGCATTCTGTTTTCACTGATTTGCTTTGCTATTTCTTCTGCCGAAAGAGAAAGCTGAGTTTCTATCTGATTCAATTCCTGTTCAAGTGCACTTTGTGAACTACCGCTGTTTTCAAGAACATTATTTAAATGTTCCAATGTGTTCTGTGCAACAAGTATATCATTTTCATACTCCCTCAACAAAGGAACATAGCTTGAAAGCTGTACACGAGCATTTTCAATATCTGACTCAAGCTCTATATTTTTATCGGAAATTTCTTTAATTTCTTTTGTAAGCGTTGATATTTCTTCAGCAAGAGTTTTTATTTGTGCAGAACGTGACAAAAAACCGCTTGTTTTGTTTACACTTCCTCCTGATATTGATCCTCCTGGATTCAATAATTCCCCATCTATAGTAACTATTTTAAAACGGTAATTAAATTTTTTTGCTATTATAACAGCATTATCTATATTGTCCGCAACAACAACACGTCCAAGCAAATTTTTTATTACCTGGGTATATTTTTTTTCATATTGAATAAGATCTGCCGCAATACCAATATAGCCGTTACATTTTGAAATTTCTTTTACGTTATCCAAATCCTTTCCCGAAATGGATGATAAAGGTAAAAATGTAGCACGTCCTGATTTTTCTTGTTTTAATAAATTGATAGCTTGCTTTGCATCATCTTCACTTTCGACAACGATATTCTGCATTGCACCACCCAATGCAATTTCCAACGCAACGACATATTCTTTTTTTACTTCAATGAGACCGGATACTGTACCATAAATTGCCGCTTTTTTCAATTGAGGTGCTGTCATTACTGTTTTTACTGCCCGGGAAAATCCTTCATAATCATTCTCCATACCTTCCAGTATCTTTTTCTGTGAAATTTTAGAATTGAGACTAACCTGTGCACTTGATAATGTACGCCTGTTTTCATCAAGTATAGAATTAGTTTTATTTATTTTGCTGTTAAGCGTCTCAACTCTTGTGCGCATTGATTCAGCTTTTTCGCCATTATTCGATATAATACTCTCGGCTTCTTCAATTTCTTTTTTGGTATTCTCAATTCCCGATCCATGAGATTTTATCTCATTTTCAACAGCTTCGCGTCTTTGTAAGAAGCTTGAACGAAGATTTTCCGTTCCGCTTATTTTTGCCTTTACCGAAGAAATCTCATTCATTTTTTCAATTATATCTGCTCTTAATTTTTCAATTTCTTCTTTGCAGCTGTTAAATGAATCAAATATTTCAGAATTGTTTTTTTGAATGTTATTGAACTCATTTAATAACATTTCTTTTTCTTTTTCATCATTTTTTATTGAAGCTATCAATTCATCAATCTGATTCTGTGCATCTTCACTTTTTTTCTGTATATTCTCCGATTCCTTTTCTATTCTTTCGAAAAAAGTCTCATTATTTTTTATATCATTTTGTGCAATTGTAATATCATTCGCACAAACCATACATTTTGCTTCATTATCTATAAGTTCATTATTTTTAACGGTTTGTTCTTCTTCCAATTCACTGTTTTTAAGATATAACTCATTTCTTTTTGCTTCAATTTCAGTTTCTTTGGATTTAAGATCCTCTATTTCCCCGGAAATATTTTCATATAAAGCCTGTGCTTCCTTTAAAAGTTCAGAATTTTTATTTAAGTTAATAAGACACATACTTACGTCAAGTCCCTTGTATTCATCATACAACTCAACGTACTTCCTTGCTTTTTTTGATTGATTTTCCAAAGGCCCAAGCTGTCTTTCAAGCTCTGAAACAATATCATTTATCCTTATCAGATTTTCATTTACCGACACAAGTTTTCTTGTTGCTTCATCTTTTCTGTGTTTATATTTTGATACACCGGCGGCTTCCTCAAAAAAAGTTCTCCTGTCATCAGCTTTTGTTGACAGTATCTGAGATACATTTCCCTGTCCTATCATTGAATAGCCGTCTCTTCCAAGACCCGTATCCATAAATAATTCATGAATATCTTTGAGACGGCAGTCAGTATGATTTATCTGATACACGGTTTCACCCGAACGAAACACTTTACGTGTAACAATTATTTCTTCATAATCTATCGGAAACAATCTGTCTGTATTATCAAGCACAAGACTTACTTCCGCAAAATTTACTTGTTTTCTTGTTTCTGTGCCTGCAAAAATTACATCCTGCATATTTGAACCTCTAAGGGTTTTTGCACTCATCTCTCCCATAACCCAACGAATAGCATCTGAAATATTACTTTTACCGCTTCCGTTTGGTCCTACAACCGTTGTAACGCCTTGTCCGAAATCAAGCACAGTTTTATCGGCAAAAGACTTAAATCCAACGATTTCCAATCTCTTTAAATACAATCGGATTCCTCTCTTTCCACACCATCGGACAAATAAAAGTCACCTTTTTTTATTTCATCCGTTCCCTTTATTTTAATTTTAATATTATAAATATCATCTATTTTTTTTATGTTAATCTTTTTTCTGCCTATTGCTTTTGAAATATCTTTTGTATTAACAAATATAACCGCATTTTTTCCTTTATAGTCTTTTAATATCTTGCAAAACTCATCAAAATAAATGCTTGATTCAACCAATTCTCTGAACTGATCACTAAACGGACCCGCAACAATTGATCCGCCGGGGGAAATTTCATCGGTAGTCTGCAGCGAAATCCTGATAACTTCAATACCCGCATGCTTGAATTTAATGAGCAGTTTTTTACATAATTCTACAGCATCTTCTACACTTTGAGGTTTATATTCACCGCTGAGAAACATTTTTTCAAGATAGGTATCTTTTACAACCAATGTAGGATATATCCTTACAAAATCCGGTTTTAACCCGATTATTTTATCAGCGGTACACAGTGCCTTTTCATTATCATCTCCCGGTAATCCCGTCATCATCTGAAGTCCCAAATTAAAATCATATTTCCTGATTAATGATACGGCATTATATACAGCCTCTTCTTTATGTCCTCTTCCGCTTTTTAGAAGAACCTCATTATCCAGACTCTGTACACCCAGTTCTATGGTTGTGACCCCGTATTTATCCAGTTGTTCAAGTATAGGAATACTTATATAGTCCGGACGTGTAGACAAACGTATACCATGAAGTTTACCTTTTTTTACATATTCATAAGCAGTACTTAAAAACTTTTTCTGCATATCCATTTCTATGCCGGTAAAACTGCCGCCGAAAAATGCAGCTTCAATAATACAATCCTGTTTCGGCAGCGTTTTTAAATACTCCTCTATTATTTCCACTATTTTTTCTTCATTTACTTCATCAGTATTTCCTGTAATGTGTTTTTGATTACAAAATACACAATCAAACGGACATCCCTTATGCGGAACAAAAATGGGTATATTATAATGTTTCATATTTTTTCTCCGACAAAGCAATTTTTGCCGCCTCCTGTTCGGCCTCTTTTTTGGTCCTTCCCACTCCCGAAGCCACAACAATACCATTGATTAATAAATCAATATAAAACAGTTTACAATGTTCCGGTCCTGTTTCTTTTACTGTTGTATATGTTATTTTTGTACTGCCATGAAATCTGTGCTGCACACTTTCCTGCAGAGTGCTTTTATAGTCTTTGAGCGTTTTATTATGGACTGCATTTTTAAACTTGTCCATCATAATATTAAGCAAAAACTTTCTTGCATTCTCTATATTACTGTCAAGATAAATTGCAGCAAGCAATGCTTCAAAAACGTCTGCAAGAATAGATGCTCTGTCTCTGCTTCCTGCTTTTTCTTCACCATTACCCAATAAAATATACTTTCCCAAATCAATTTTGTGTGCAAGTTCCGCCAGGGATTCTTCGCAAACCAAGGCTGCCCTTGTTCTTGATAAGTCTCCCTCATTTACTGTTTTCATATTTTCAAACAAATAATCACTTACAATAATGCTCAGCACCGAATCACCAAGAAATTCCTGTCGTTCATAACTTTTACATCTGTGCTCATTTGCATACGAACTATGAGTTAAAGCTGTTTTAAGATATTTTTTGTTTTTAAAAATATATCCTATTTTTTTTTCTATTTCTTCCATATATCTTCTCCGATTCAGTATAATATTCCATACATAAAAAAAACAATTTGTTCAATACATTCAGCGGGAGTAAAACCCCCGCTGAATACATACATTTTACTCATTCAATACAATTCAAAATAATTACTCACGATATTATTTCAAATTACCGAAAATACATTATTTTACTGCAACAAAAAGTATATTCATTCTCATTTACAACAAATAATTATTAATTCCGTTTATATTGATAAACTATATTTACATATCAGCCTCTTGCATTTTTAATGTATTCAACAGCATCACCAACCGTTACAATACCTTCTGCATCCTCATCCGGTATTTCCATATCAAATTCCTGTTCCAACCCCATGATTAAATCCACAACATCAAGGGAATCCGCTCCCAGATCATCTGCAAATGAAGCATCCATTGTTATTTTCGATTCATCAACACCAAGCTGTTCTGCAATAACTGCTTTAATTTTCTCAAACTCCATTATACACACCTCCTTTCAACTCATCACACATATTTATATATCCCTCAAATATATATACAATTGATATATATTTTAATTATTTTAACTTTATTCATTAATTTTATCATATATTCATTGTCACGTCAACACAAGATTAAGGAAAATTTTTCATTATAAAATTAAATTTTCAAAAATAATATGCTATCATATTATTAATACAATATTCTGCTTTTAAAAATCCGTATGCAGCCTTTACATACAGATTTTCAATTTATTGTTCCTCTGCTTCCTTGATTTTTTTTAAACCTTCTGCAAATGCTGCTGTTGTTTCCGGAGTTTCATCTAAAATATACGGTCTTGCAACAACGGATTCATATCCTTCTCTTGTATCCATATCAACACTATTAAACCAAAATGCCATTTTAATGTTAGGATATTGATGCATCTGTTCAAACATATCGGTTATCCATTGTGCCTTATCTCCCCCAATAGAGCTTGATGCAAATTCTGTTATTATCCATGGAAACTCATCATAAACATGATGATGTTTTTCCATAATATTGTCATATATTTCTTTAAAAGATTTCCATTTTTCACCATTTAACTCATCATAATATGTCCCTGTATTATATCCCGTAACTCCAAATACCTGGACATATTCATCTCCCGGATAAAACGCCATTGATGCATTATATCCTGCAGGTGGAAAACTTTCATCATTTGGGTTAAATACCCAAATTGCATTATCTACTCCAACTTCTTTGAATATATTGTAAATTTTTCTCCACAGCATTACGTACAACTCAGGATCATCAAGACAGGCACTTGATCCATAACTTGTCCAATCCGAATTCATTTCATTATTCAGTCGAAACAGTATTGGATGTCCCACTTCTTTAAGCTGATATGCCATTATTTCAAATCTGTAATCATACAATCCGTCAAGAATATCAAAAACTGGGTTGTATCCGTCCAGATCACCATTCATAACAGTTGATGTCTGTAATGTCAGTTCTACAACCTTACCGTCTTCACAGGCTCTTTTCATTCCTTCTACAGGCAGATCCTCAAAATAGTATCTGTATTCAAGAATACCGTCAAATTCATAATCAAGTTCATCTTCCAGTCGTTCTACTTCAGAAAAATCGTTATTAACAATGGCAAGCGGAGTATATATTCCCCATTTACATTCTTTACCATTTACAAGATTATCATAAAACTCTCTTGTTTCGTCCGACCAAAAATCCGGTAATTCAGGCTTAAAATCAGTAAAAGTATCAGATTTTCCGACTATTGCAACATCTGTACTGAAAGAATAAAGAGTTCTGTATACTTTATCCAATACCTCATCATTATATTCCGGTACCTTAAACATTATACGATAAAACATTGTACTGTTGGTATATATATAGCAATAAATGTATGTGTTTAGTTTTATTGGACTGTCAGGTGCGGGAGTTCTTGACAGTGCAACCATCTGTACCCAAAAATTACCTATTTTTTCAACCGCATCTTTATGAAGCGTGATTTTGTTTTGTTCCATATATCTTTCGTCAAGAAGATATTTATGAAGATAATCTTTAATATAAGCTCTTGTTTCTGCAGCCGTTTCATATGTTGAATATTCTTTCGAAACAACAGCAGTCATATCTTTGCAGCGTACTGTTATATATTCCTGGGCAGCAGTAAAATCAAATTCGGCATCTCTGGGAAATCCCAATGCAAATCCTCTTGAATGATTAATAAGATACTTCCTGTTGTTTCCTACCTGAACTTCTCTGACATCGGCATTAACAAAATCAACCTCTTGAATAGTATAATATGGGACATTGTTTTCATAATATATACAATAGCTGAATTTGTCAGGAAAAATTTGATTTAAAATATCTTTTACTTTAATTTTTGTATTTATATCAGTTAATGCAATACTGCCTGCAATAGTTATAACAACAATCAATGTATATACATAAAAAATACCTGATCTCAATTTTTTTTTCAATGATTCAATGATTCTGTAATTCAAAACATCACCCCATAATTATCTTAAGTACAAATATGCTATAATTTTACCATGAAAACATAAATATGTCAATAAATATTACTATACTTACATTAATCTTCAAGAACATCTTATATGCTTTATTTCTCAATACTGTCTGTAAATTTTGCCTTAATTAATTATATCTCATTCTGTTGATATTTTATATTAATTATTTACTCCTTGCTATCATTGACAATAATCTATTACAGTATACCCCAATATTATTTCATTTGTAACATTTATTATAAATTTATAAAAAATAATAATGTTATTATTATGATTAAAAATACAAAACTGCAAAATAACATAATTATCTTTTTCTAAATTCATAGTATCCTATTGTTTTTTTCAAAGAAGAAAAACAGGCGAAAAATTAACGCCTGTTGTAAAAATTCAAAATAATATTTTTATCACTTAACTAATAAAATTTTACCGTTTACTATTACTGTTTTTATATTATATTTATCATCGGTAACAATGAAATCTCCGTCATATCCCTTTTCTACCTTACCTTTTTTTACTTCGAGCATTTTTGCAGGTGTTTCTGATGCCATTTTAAAAGCATCTTTTTCGGGAATACCGAATTCAACGGCTTTTTTTACACATTCAAATAAAGTTGATGTACTTCCCGCAAGGGCACCGCCAAGAGTTCTTGCCTGAGTATTTTTTACAATTATATCCTGTCCACCGAATATATATTTACCATCAGACAATCCGGTTGCACACATAGAATCACTGATTAGTATCATTTTGTCGGGTCCAAAAGTTTTATACAGCATTTTTATAATACTTTTATGAATATGTAACCCATCGCATA
>CASFSH010000312.1 GCA_949297205.1 uncultured Bacillota bacterium
CAATACAAAAAATAATACTGTGTAATGAAATGTACAATTAAAAATGGGTTTGTCAAGTAATCTGTGTAAGTTTTTTTGCATAAGTCAATTTTTTTACAAAAGTAGCGTTTATGCCGCGAAAGTCACTTGACGGCGTGACGATTTTGTATACAATGCCTCAGTGGATTTGTATGACATATTTTTTCATACAATCCACAGGCACTAAAAATTTCAAAATCGACACGCAGTCAAGTGAACCGTGGAATAAATGCGGGCCTCATTGTTTGTATTTTAATATACGCTCTTTAACTTTTTTCGTCCATAATAAGTTGGTTACGAACCATTGCCCAATTGCTTACAGGGCGGTCTTTCCATTTATCATATAGCTCAGTTATTCTTAAATACAGTAATTTTAATAGTGCGTTTTCGTGCGGAAAAGCTCCTTTTTTGTAACTTTACGAAAACTTGAATTGATACTTTCTACTGCATTTGTTGTGTATAGGATTTTTCTTACAGCACTTCCATAGATGAAACTTACTATATTGAAAGATATAATTTCAAAAATAGCAAAGCAAGAGGGCATTATAGAACATTTAAAGGAAACAGACCAAATGACTTGGTGCAGAAAATGAATAGTATTCGCAGATGTGGTGGAATAATTGATTATGCGTGAATATGTGTACGACAGGGTTCAGGGATGAAAGCGTTGTTACAGTCCAAAGCTTTTTTGAAATTGCAGCGGTGTCTTTCCTGTAATTTTTTTGAATGTGCGTATAAAATTCGAGCAATCATCAAATCCGGAAGCAAAACAGGTTTCTGTAACAGATGCATTCTTTTTAAGCATAATCTGCGCATTTCCAATACGGGTGGCAATAATATAATTATATATTGTTATTCCAACATATTGCTTGAATATACGCGAAAGGTAAGTAACAGAGCAGTTAGCCATTGACGCAAGTTTTTCAAGGGACAGCTTATCCTTATAATTTTCCGAAATATACATCATTGTCCCGGTAACAATGTCAGGCATTTGAAAATCTATCGGATTATGCTTTTGTTTTTCGTAAAAATCGGAGCACAGCAAAACAATTCTAAGCATAAGTGAAAATATTTTCATATCACTGTTTTTATCATTGGATTTTAATATTTCAGTTGTATCTTTTGCAATTTCAAAAATAACTTTTTGGTGTGGCATATCAAATGCGATATAATTAACACGATTTTCAGATTTATCGGTGATGAATTTAATTATTTCACTCCCATTGTAAAACTTCTCAAAAAAAGACAAAGGAATTAAAAAGTCTAAATATGAATGAACTCCCGCGCGGGAAACGCGTCCAAAATGCAGTTCGTCCGGCCGAAAAAATAAAACACTGTTTTTTCCACTGCTGATAACCTTGTCACCGACCACAGCATTAAGGCCGTCTGAAAGTAAAATACTTATTTTATATTTGTCATATACCGCAATATCTGTATCTGTCGTTTCAAAATTTTCTTTTGTGTATGCGACTGAAATCAATTCGTTGTCATTAAACAATTTTATGTCTTTTTCTGTTTTCATATTAATCATCCATTCGGTTTAAGATTTTCATATTATTTGTATTATATTTTTATAGCATTATTTTTTTGTTATGGTAAAATATATTATATCATCATTAAAACCACAAGTCAATAAAAAAATCTTAAACAAGGAGATGCTGCATAATGATTGAAACAGAGAGAAGCTCACGGATTGAAGAATTAAGGGAATACTATTTGAATAATTCACCCATGTCAATCAATAAAAATTTAGTATGCTGGAAATGCCACCGTTCGCTTATGCTTTACAACGAAGGCTGGGAAAAGAGTGCATGGAGTGCCGATACCGTAAGACTTCGCCGATCTGCGGCGGAGGCATATATGCTTGAAAACACAACACCTATCATTATACCGGGCGAGCTGATTGTAGGACAGCCGGATTTCAGTGATTTTTCCGATGAAGAAAAAACAAGATATGACGAATATATCAAAACGGAACAAATAATGCCCATAAAAAGAGGGCGTGCAGACCATTTTGCGCCGGATTATCAATTACTTTTAGATGTCGGAATCAATGGTATGCTTAAGATAACAGAAGATGAGTTAAATAAAATTGATGTATGTAACGGAAGCTGTGCCGAACGCTATGAATATTTTCTTTGCTGTAAAACAGAGCTTGAAGGACTTTTGAAAATGTGTGATTCCTACGCACAGTATGCGCGAGAGCTTGCGAATAATTCAGAGGGTAATCAGAAAAAGGAATACATGGAGCTTTATGAGGTTTTAAAGCAGGTACCGGCAAATCCTGCCCGAACCTTCAGAGAAGCGCTTCAAAGCATACATATGTTTACATGGAGCTTATATGGTATATATTCTTTTGGCAAGCCCGATGTTTATTTGCTGCCTTATTACAAGCGTGATATAGAAAACGGCGTTCTGACGCCGGAAGGAGCTCAGGAACTGATTGATTGTTTCTTTTTGCAAAGTATCCCCAACATGAGCTCATGGGCGGCAGAGGGGCTGATGCTGGGCGGACGTGATGAAAACGGCAATATTGTTGAAAATGAATTAACATGGCATTTTCTTACCGCAATCGAGCATACGCATATTCCTGATCCGAACGTGGGATTTTGCGTAACCGATGAAACAAGCGATGAAATCTTACATTATGCCGCAAAGCTTATCACCGACGGTCACTGTCAGCCTCAGATCTGGAACAGCGATGAGGTAACACGGTCTATGCTTAGGAACGGTTTTGATGAAAAAGCGGCAAATATGTTTACACTTTCCACCTGTGTTGAAACAACACCTATCGGCTGCTCGGGAATATCCATAACAAGTCCTTATATAAATTTACTGCAAATATTTCTTGATTCGTTTAATAAATGTGATAACAGCTTTGATTTTGAACAGGTATTCGATTGTTTTGAAAGGGGAATGAACGAATACTTCAAAAAAATAATTATTCAGGAAAATTTGTGGCAGCTTGAACGCGGCAGAAACAGTACCGACCCTATGAGAGTATCAATGCTTGTTCATGACTGCATAAAGCGCGGTAAATCAAATGACTGCGGAGGAGCAATATATAACACGCTTGAACCCAACATTTTAGGTATGCAAAACACAACCGAAAGCCTTAATGTTATAAAAAGACTTGTATTTGATGAAAAATTCCTTACAATAGAAGAATTTCAAAAAATTCTTTCTTCAAATTATGTAGGTCATGAAAGTCTGCTTTTAAAAATCAGAAATAAAACAACTCACTTCGGTACAGGAGATCCGCAAATCAATGCTCTGGCAAAAAAAGTTGCCGACTCGGTACTAAAGGCGTTTGAGCCAATGACAACCGTTCGCGGAGCAAAGGTAATTCCGGGCGCATTTTCATATCGTGAACACGAAATTCAAGGAAGAACAACACCGGCATCACCGGACGGCAGAAAATCAGGTGAGCCTTTGAATGACGGCAGCTGCCCCGTTCAGGGATATGATAATTTAGG
>CASFSH010000313.1 GCA_949297205.1 uncultured Bacillota bacterium
ATTCCTGAAATTCTTTTTCTACCGATTCAAAGTCTGATAAAATATCGCCGCCTGCTGCTGAAACCGCATTGTCAAGATATTTGTTTGCATTGCGATTTACCGTTCCGAAACTAATTTTGCCGTCATATATATCCTGCTGCATGGCAATTAAAGAATTGTTGAGATTGGTAGCGTATGTGCTCAGCTCCGAAAGCGTGTTATATTCTTCATCGCTGATAGTTTTGTTATTAATTACGTTTTGACTCAACATATAGGTAAAGTCACCTATTTGTGATAAAAATTTTTCTGTATTTTCAAGCTGAACTTCTGAAATGGGCAGTTGACCCAAACATGCTTTGGCGGCGGTAGTTTGTCTGAATAATTCGGATGAAATTGTACTTAACTGAGAGGCACTTGACACAAGCATACTTTTTTGAAGTAAGGTGTCAATATCATCTACATAATTTACAAGCTCGTGAAAAGCCCTGTTATAGTTGTTTTCCACATTAGTTTCCAACGCTTTTACATTAGTGTACTGAAATATTGAAAAAATTGTCAGTGATGCAATAACGGCGGATAAAATCCAATAAATATATCTGTTTTTTGCAGTCATGGTAAAGTCCTTTCTAAATAAAATAATTATATGTTAAAAATTATTTGCAAAATCTGTGTTTGCCGATTTGTTTTATAAATGTTCTGGACCAAATCCAGGAGCTTGTGGCTGTGTCGGGATTAAAGTAATAAATGGCTCCTCCTGTAGGATCCCAGCCGTTCATTGCGTCGTTACAAGCCTTATAGACGGTTGAGTTGGGATCAATGGGAACGTTAATCTGTCCGTCAGACACTGCGGTAAATGCTCCGGGCTGATATATTACACCTGAAATGGAATTTGGAAATGATGAGTGCTTAACTCTGTTTAATATTACGGCGGCAACAGCAACCTGTCCTTCATACGGCTCGCCTCTTGCCTCGCCGTTAACAGCTCTGGCCATAAGCTGAATATCACTTGCGCTTCTTTGGGTTTGAGCTTGTGCATTATATTTTGAAAGACAGAATAATGCAGTAGCTGCACAACCGATAACAAGAGTTATTATCAGTAAGTATTTTTTAACGCTGCTTGTTAACAATGTTATCACCTCATTAATTTACTTTTATAACCGTATTTTGAACCAAGGATAACTTTTTTATGTATAAAAAATAACATTAAAGTCAAAAATTTATCTGAATAAATTATACATAAGAAAGGAATACAAAATGAAAAAAGTTTTTTTTGCATTTATGATTTCAGTAGAATTGATTTTGAACGGAATGGTTTATTCCGATACGGTCACAGAAGATTTATCGGAAAATTTGCTTAGATTGCATATTATTGCAAACAGTGACAGTGAATATGATCAAAATATTAAATTAGAAGTACGTGATAAAATTATAAAGGAGATTGGAGATAAAAAATTTGATGACAAAGAGGAGGTAATAAGCAGTATTAATGATCTTACATTTCTTATAAATGATTATCTGAGTAAAAACAATGTGGACTATTCGTGTGTGATATATCATCTCACAGATGAATTTCCTACAAAAGATTATAGTAACATTTCCATGCCTGCCGGAAATTATGACTGTATAAAAGTTGTTTTGGGAAAAGGAGAGGGTCAAAATTGGTGGTGTGTTGCATATCCGCCGCTTTGTTTTACCGAAGAAATATATGCACAAATGAGTGAAGACGGAAAAGAAAATCTTAAAAACAATTTAAGTGATGAGGCTTATAATATCATTGAAGGAGAAAAAACCGAATATAAAATTAAATTTTTTACAATGGAGATAGTAAACAAAGTATTATCTTTATTTGACAATAAATGATAGATGTAACAAAAGACTTCTACAGTATTGTCTTTATAATATTATCATAAGAAAGTGATTGACAAATCATTACATTTATAATATAATAAACATTGACGTAATGTCGAAAAAAATATTTTACTTAATGAAAAAATGACAAATATTTACTATGACGGTGAATGTAAAAGTGAGGAAGAATATGAGATATAAAAGGGTAATATGTTTATTAATTTGGATTTTTATTTATACGACAGTTTCTTCGTGTGTATATTCATATAATACGGATAATGTAAAGGTGACGATTGACGGGGAATATGTAGAATTTGATCAGCAGCCTGTTATTACTGAGGGGAGAACATTAGTCCCTTTACGTAAAATATTTGAAAAGCTGGGTGCGGTTGTTGAATATGATCAGCAAACATCCACAATTCATGCAAGCAAGTCCGGAATTGAATTGTCAATGACAATCGGTGACAGCAATTATATTGTAAACAATAATCAATATACAATGGATGTTGCGCCTCGGATTATAAATGACAGGACTCTTGTACCGGTACGTGTTGTTTCGGAAAGTATGAATTGCAATGTAAACTGGGATGAAAATAAAAGAACCGTTATCATAACCACACCGCAGTATATATCACAAAATTCTTTTTTTGAGGTTCATTATATAGATGTGGGACAAGCCGACTCGGCGTTGGTTATATGTGATGATAAAACAATGCTTGTTGACGGCGGAAATGCGGCTGACAGTAATACAGTCGTAGCATATCTTACAAAGAACAATATTGATTATCTTGATTATATGGTATGTACTCATGCTCATGAAGACCATGTCGGCGGATTGTCGGGACCTTTGTCTGTTATGGATGTTGGAACAATTTATGCACCCCTAACACAGGAAGATACTAAAGCATATCTGAATTTCAGAAACAAAGCAGAAGAAAAAGGTATTGAAATTATTAACCCATACTGCGGAGAGGTTTTTTATCTTGGTGATGGAAAGGTTGAAATTTTAGGACCGGTTTCGGAAGAAACGGATAATTTGAATAATACATCAATAGTTCTTAAAGTTACATATGGTGAAACGTCGTTTCTTTTCACGGGTGATGCGGAATATGAAGAGGAGCAGGATATTTTAAATGCCGGATGTGATTTGAGGGCAGACGTTTTAAAGGTTGGACATCATGGAGCCGATAATTCATCTTCATATTCTTTTTTAAGAGAAGTAATGCCGGAATATGCGATTATTTCTGTAGGAAAGGATAATAGCTTTAATCATCCTGCAGAGAATACATTATCAAGATTGAGAGATGTGGGCGCAAAAGTTTACAGAACAGATATGCAAGGGGATATTACTGTTTTTTCCGATGGGCAAAATATAACCGTAACAACAAAAAAGAACGGTGAAATACAAACAAACCCTACTGAAAATGACAAAGAAAAAACGGTTCAATATATAGGAAATAAAAATACAAAAAAATATCACAGATTGGATTGCATAACATTGCCGAAAGAAGAAAATCAGGTGTTCTTTTATGCAAAGGAAGATGCAGAAAATCAAGGTTATGAGCCCTGTTCAAAATGCAATCCTTAAATATGTGATAAAAATTTTGTTTTCAAATAGGAGCAGTATATGAATAATAAAATGATTTTTAAAATAGATAATTTTCCCTGGGATAAAACGGGATTCAGACCGGAAACATCTGTTGAAATGTCATATGATGATACAGGATTTGAGCTTTGTTTTTCAACAGATGAAAAAGAAATAAGAGCTTTTCGGACACATAATAATACAGATGTACATCTTGACAGCTGTATGGAAGCATTTATTCAGTTTCTGCCCGATAAAGACAACAGCTACATAAATTTTGAAATAAATCCAAACGGTGCAATGAAATGTGCAAGGGGAGAAAACAGATATGACCGTATTGAATATTCTGACTCTGTTATTGATAGTTTTAAAATAAAAACTCAGGTTGATACAAACGGCTGGAAAGCATGGTTTAAAATACCTGTTGAATTTATTAAAAAGGAGTATCCGGAATATGTGCACGGTAAAAACAGCCGTATAAGAGCAAATTTTTATAAATGCGGAGATAATACAAAGACTCCTCATTGGGGATGCTGGAATAGTATTGTATGCAGTCAGCCGGATTTTCACCGTCCTGAATTTTTTTGCGATATTGTACTCTGAAATTTGTGTTGGAAAATGTATGAGAATGTAAAAAAATACTTTTTATTATCTTGTTATTTTTGGTTGGTTTTTTCGTTGACATCGGATTAAAATCATGTTATAGTAATTATGTCTGATTTTGGTGAAAAAATGAAGAAAAAGGTGAATGAGATAAAATGACGGAGCAAAAAGGTTCTGCATACATAAATGGATTAAAAATGGGAATTCCCATAGGAATAGGGTATCTTGCAGTGTCTTTTTCATTGGGAATTACAGCAAAAAATGCCGGATTGTCCGGATTTCAGGCTGCACTTACAAGCCTTTTGCTTAATGCATCCGCAGGGGAATATGCTGCATTTGCATTAATAGCAATCAATGCGGGATATTTTGAAATTGCATTAATGGAATTTATAGCAAATGCAAGATACTTGTTAATGTCATGCGCACTTAGTCAGAAGTTGTCCGATAAAGCAGGATTATTTCATAGAATGATTATTGGTGTTGCGGTTACAGATGAAATGTTTGGCGTATCAATGTCAAGACTTGATAAAATAAGCCCGTTTTTTTATTTTGGAATGATGTCGGTTGCTATGCCTTGCTGGTCTTTGGGTACCTATCTTGGGGTGGTTTTGGGAAATGTGCTGCCGTCAAACGTTGTCAGTGCTCTGAGTGTCGGGCTGTACGGAATGTTTCTTGCAAGTATAATTCCGCCTGCAAGAAAAAATAAAATAATTTTGGCAACGGTTACGGTGTCAATGCTTATGAGTCTTGTGTGCACATTGCTGCCTGTTATTTCGAATTTATCCGAGGGCGTAAGAACAATACTCCTGACCGTTGTGATTTCAAGTATTGCCGCAATTTTATTCCCCGTAAAGGAGGAAGAAGATGAAGCATAACATATATATTTATATACTTGTGACCTTTTTAGTTACATATCTTATCCGTACATTGCCCCTTACGCTTATAAGAAGACCGATAAAAAGCAGATTTGTTCGCTCTTTTCTGCATTATGTTCCTTATGTTACATTGGCAGTTATGACATTCCCTGCGATCATAAATGCAACAGACAGTGTTTGGTCGGGAATTGCCGCACTTATTGTAGGAGTTCTG
>CASFSH010000314.1 GCA_949297205.1 uncultured Bacillota bacterium
AAAAAAGGCGACGGCCCCAATGGAGCTGTCAGCAATCCTGATGAAATTATCAGCATGGCCGTTATTGCTGATTTATAAAAATAAGAAACTAATATTTTTAAGCCCGTCTATTCCAAAGACGGGCTTTTTTTGTGAGAAAAACAGAAATAAGCATTGCACAAAAAGGCATAAACCATTACCCTCAAAGAAAAAAAACAAGGACATAAAAATGAACATCTATTTTATTCGAAGACTTTTGCCCTTTTACGCGGTTGATGTTTTACTGGAAACATTTTTCACGGCCTATGAAATCTACAGCTGCCCATTTCCCTTGGACTATTCTTTTGAAGCCGTCACCAAATCATTAGGTATAACCATAATGACCACAACGGCTTCTTTCCTGATTTTGACCATACCTTATGTCATATACATTTTGCTGTTACCTTTCCGCTACCAAAATACAAAGGCCGACAAATGGATAACCACCATTATATTCGGCCTGTTCTGCTGCTTTATTTTCATTGAGGAGCTAAGTGTTATCAACACCAACAAAGAGCTTTCCAATCTCTCTCAACTGCAAATCAGCTTGACATTTCCCATTATGACGGTCGCCATCATCGGCTCAGCAATTCTTAGTGCATTGTTTCAAGGCGAGCTTACGACCTCACGTCCGGCACCTCGCTATAAAAACCGCATTTTTCAAGGCGCCATGTATATTCTCATCAGCTTACTGATTTTTCATAATCTCGGTCACCAAAATATCTCAACCGGAACAAACGAAAACAACGACATGATTGCCCGAGAAGACGCCTACATTCTCATTAAAAGCAGCTTTTCTTCTCTGGATTCCACCAAATGAAAAAAAACACCATCATTTTTGGCTTAGGACTAATACTGCTGATTACCATTGTGGTCGGGGAATATTACTGCGACTATGACTTATGGTTACAAAACCAATTTTTCAACTTTGACACCAAAGAATGGTTGATTTCCCCTGCCGAACACAAACATCTGAGCTTTATATTTTATAAAGGAATAAAAATTTTTATGATAATTCTCGGGATAATCCTTACCGCCATATTGGCTCTGTCAATCAAATATCAAAAATTAAGAAAATACAATCAACCCAACACAATTTTATTATTAAGCATGATATGCGTTCCATCAATAATTGCCGGCCTAAAACATATAACAAACGTTTATTGCCCCCGACAGTTAGAGATATATAACGGACGTTTTCCATTCATAAAGATTTTAGAAAGTTATCCGCCAGATTTCAATCAAGACGTTCCGGGGCTATGTTTTCCGGCCGGTCATGCAACAGCGGGCTTTTGTTTTATGGCCTTGTATTATTGTTTTAAGACCCCGCGTTACCGTTGGCTGGGATTAGGAATTGGTTTAATCCTTGGCTGGACCACCGGTTTATACCAAATGCTAAGGGGGCAACACTTTTTATCACACACCTTATTTACAATGGTGGCATCATTTATGATAATCACTGCCCTTGACATCATCACGCGGAGATATATTTATAAGACAAGATAGCAAAAAGGAAAAATTTCATGCTAAGACTAGACCTGAGACGCATAGGATATATTGAGTTAAAAAAATATAACCGCAGATATAAGCAGATTATGGAGCGCCTGAGTGAGCGTTATAAGACCCGTTTGAGCAAATCTTTCCGGCAAGAAGTATCAAGAAAGCTGATACATTTAAGCTCTTTGTGGATACCGCTGTTTATATATTATTTTCCAACCACGATATCTGTGGCCTTTTTCTCAACCATATTAGCCATAGACGGCTTGCTTGAATACGGCAATTACAAGCGTTGGAAAT
>CASFSH010000315.1 GCA_949297205.1 uncultured Bacillota bacterium
ATTTTGCATTTGCGGCGAAAAACTGTGAGATACCGGATTACCCAGTATTGCAAGCTGACGTGTGTTTCCTGTAATTTCACGCATTTAACATTCTCCTTTATTTAAATATTTATTATAACTCTTAATTACTTTTTTTTCATAGTATCTTTTAAATCTAAAAAATAATGTATCAACTTCCTTTATCGGGCACACAAGATAAGTAGTGATTCCTGCTCTTTTACCTCCCCATATATCGGTAAAAATCTGATCTCCGATAAGAGCTGTTTGCTCTTTTTTTACACCGTGTAATCTCATCATTTTGTTAATGCCGTATAAAAGCGGCTTCTTTGCCTTGTATACAAATTCAGCGCCAATATTTTTATTAAAACGGTCAACTCTTTCCCTGCCGTTATTTGATACAAATGCAAAATCTATATCGTTTTCCTTTAATTTGTTTAAAAAGGAAAATGCATTTTCATCAGGTTCCGGGCTTGTATATGGGACAAGTGTATTATCTATATCAAGCAGTACTAACCTTATTCCACTGTTTTTCATTGCGACTACATCAATATCATTTACCTTTTCATAACTGTAATCAGGATAAAAATACCTGTATATTCTCATATTCCGCCTCTCTTTTCACTATTATCAAAACAGCACTCCGAAACGAAGCGCTGCAAAATACTATTTCTTTTTATTTCCTGCTTTATAAATCAAAATTGAATTATAAATTATCATTCCCACAAGGTAAATTACTCCGAGCCAGGTTATAAGTATAACTTCATATCTTGTATTCATCAAAATTTTGAAAAAATAATATTTATTTATCAGTTCAATAAATTTATGAATACCAAGTATATATCCGCAAATCCTTGAAAGGCTTGTAAACAGCATACACAGAGTAAAACCTATAAACATATGTGCATAATTTTTCACATTTACAATCTTCTTTGCAGACAATATATAACCTGCAATGGCAAGCACAAAAAATACAGCTGCAAAAATCAAAGACGGAATCATATAAAATCGTGCATACAAAATATACAAAAATATATATGCTAAAATTCCTATTCCAATATTTATTAGAATTCTGTTTAAAAGCTGTTCCTGATTTTTTTTCTTCTTAGACATTTCTTTAAAATCCTTTCCGTTACGTAATGTTGATGTCTCCGATTGAATACATTATCATAGCCGTTACCGCTTCTCCCGCGGTTTCCGTCCTTAAAATTCTCTTACCCAATGTGACAGTCGGAATACCGTTTTCTTTCAATTTTTCTATTTCTTCCAAAGCAAATCCACCTTCAGGTCCTATCATAAAAGATACACGAAAAGGATCCCTGACAGATGTTAATGCTTTTTTTAATGTATTTTCCTGTTCACATTCATAAGGTGCAAAATATATATCACTTTGCTTCATTAAATCAAGTGCTTCGGAAAATTTACATGGCATGGCAACCTGAGGAATAATTCCTCTGCCCGACTGTTTTGCCGCTTCTTCAGCTATTTTTTGCCATCTCTGCTGTTTTTTTATCATCTCTTTTTCAGATTCTATTTTTACAATACATCGAGACATGATACAGGGTACAATTTTAACTATTCCGAGTTCGGTTGTTTTCTGAATAATATAATCCATTTTAGAACCTTTCGGTATTCCCTGAAATAGCGTTACTTCTATATTAGACTCTGTATCAGATTTTTGTTTTGTTAAAATATCACATTGTATTGTTTTATTATCTATTTCACTTATTTTGACGGTATAATCCATTCCTGCGCCGTCACACATATTTAATTCATCTCCAATTCCGAGACGAAGTACTTTTTTAATATGTGTTACATCTTCACCGTCAATTAAAATTTTGTTATCCCGAATATTTTCTTTGGGCACAAAAAATTTAGGCATGAAAATATTCCTCTCTTTCAAACAAGTTATAGTATAATATTTTTAAGACAAAATGTCAAGTCTCTTAACAAATATACGTCCGATATTGTCATCATATAAAACAGCTTATAGGTCATACGGCACTTTATCACAAAATTCGTTTAAAAATGCGTCAAATTCTTCATACACTTCATTGTCAGGTGTAAACATAAACCTAAACGGCTGTTTAAACACATTAAAATGCCTTGCTTTAAGTATTGAATAAATAAGTTTCGGTGCTTCTCCGCTCCATCCGTATGAACCGAATGCTGCAAACAACTTGTTTTTTATTTGAAAATGATTCATTTTTAATATAATTTCCGCCATGTCAGAAGATATATTTCTGTTAATTGTAGGAGACGCAAAAATAACTCCCTGTGAAGAATAAATTGCATCAAGTATTTTTTCTTCCTCACTGCATGAAATGTTAAAAATATTAAATCTAATATCCGGTTTACCTTCAAAATTTTTTTTTGCGTGTTCTGCTGCTTTTTTTGTATTCCCGGACTTACTGTCATATATCAAAGTAATAACCGGCTTTTTATTTTTATGCGGTTTACTCCAGCTTCTGTATGAATCAATTGCAATTTCTGGATCTGTTATAATTTTTCCGCTTCCGGGATATATTTTCTTTATATTATATTTTTTCAGCATTTCCGATGCGGTGTATACATATTCATTCAAATGACTTAAATTTTTCCTGTAATATTCGTACACACCGTTTTCTATGTTTTCTCCCGAAAAGCCGTCGCAGGAAAACAGTATACCCTTATTTTCATAAAAAGTCATCATTGAATCGGGCCAGTTTATATTATGAGTAATGATAAATTTTAAGCGGCTTTTTGAATCTATTTCCATTACGGAATTATTCTTTATAAGAAACGAATTAAATTCAAAATTCAACTGTTCCTCAAGATTTTTAAGACCCGGTAAAGTTGCTGCAACCACTGTATTTTTATTTTCTTTTATTATTTTTCTTAATGCACCGCTGCGGTCCTGTTCTGTATGATTTAAAATTATACAGTCAATTTCTTTAATTTTAATATACTTTTTAATATTATTTATAAGCATATCCCCATAAGCTTCCGGTACCGTATCAATTAATATATTTTTGTTTCCCTTCAGCAAATACGAATTATATGATATATATCCCAAAGTCACACCAACATTATAAATATCAACCTCGTCTGTATGTTCTTCCTTTTTACTGCATACCATACAAACCCAGTCTTTTCTTTTTCTTATTTTTTTAACCGCAAAGCCGTTATCTACCAAGGTTTGTTTAATTTCATCTGCCCTGTCCTCGATAATTCCCGATGTAATAAATATACCGTCATCGGTAATACATTCCTTTACAAGAGGAATAATTTCTTTTATAACATCCGCAACAATGTTTGCATAAATCAACGGATATTTTTTTCTTTTTATGTATTCCTGCAGCTTTTCATCGGTTATAATGTTTCCTGATATAACCTCATATTTATCTTTATCTATATTATTTCTTTGTGCATTATCCCTTACAACATTTATACAATTCGGATCAATATCGACAGCTAAAGCAGATTCTGCACCCAACAAAATGGAAATTAAAGATAATATCCCGCTTCCGCAGCCAAGATCAAGAACATTTTTTGTTTTATCAACATATTTTTCAAGCTCTTCTATACATAGCTGTGTTGTATAATGAGATCCTGTTCCGAAAGTCATTCCCGGATCTATATTAAATATTGTTCGATCGGTTTCTTCCGTTATATTTTCCCATTGCGGTTTTATCAGAATTTTTTCACCAAGTTTTATGGGATGAAAAAATTTCTTCCAGTTATTTGCCCAATCTTCCTCGGATAAATTTCCCACAGTAATTTCCAGTCTGCCGTAAATATTGTCTTTGTCAAACTCTTTTAAAGCACGCATAGCCTCTCTGATAGATAAAAGCATTTCATTACCTGATACATTATCACTTACATAAGCCTTTACACAGGTTTCTTTTTCCTTTT
>CASFSH010000316.1 GCA_949297205.1 uncultured Bacillota bacterium
AAGCTGAATATCGAAGCAAATCACGCAACCCTTGCAAAACATACTTTTGAACATGAATTAAGAGTTGCAAGAATAAACGGTTCATTCGGTTCAATTGATGCAAACCAGGGAGATGAACACCTCGGCTGGGACACAGACCAATTCCCTACAAATGTTTACAGCACAACCTACTGTATGCTTGAGGTTTTAAGAGCAGGAGGATTTACAAACGGCGGTCTTAATTTCGACGCAAAATCACGAAGAGGGTCAATGACCCATGAAGATTTATTCCTTTCATACATTGCAGGAATGGATTCTTTTGCACTGGGATTGAAAAACGCATATAAAATTATTGAAGACGGAAGAATTGATGAATTTGTTAAACAAAGATATTCTTCATACAATGACGGTATAGGTGCAGATATTATAAATGGTAAGGTTGGATTAAAAGAACTTTCAGATTATGCTGTATCTTTGGGTAAAGTTGAAAATAAAGAAAGCGCAAGACAGGAATATCTTGAAAGTATAGTAAATGACATAATGTTTGGTAAATAATAAAAATTATGTACCATGTTACTTTTAAATGAATAACTATATTTTACGAAATGAGTGATCAATATGGAATATTTAATAGGTATTGACATTGGCACCTCCGGAACAAAAACGGTTTTATTTGACATAGAAGGAAATGTAATTTCCTCAAAAACTGTTGAGTATCCAGTGTATCAGCCTCAAAACGGCTGGGCAGAGCAAGACCCTGATGACTGGTGGAAAGCAACCGTTGAAACTCTTAAATATGTGAGTAAAGATGTAAACCCATCTGATATAAAAGGTTTAGGGCTTTCGGGACAGATGCACGGGCTTGTTATGCTTGATGAAAATAATAAAGTTATAAGGCCGTCAATTATCTGGTGCGATCAAAGAACAGCTGCGGAATGTGAGCAGATTGAAGAAATGGTAGGACACGATAAATTGATTGAAATAACGGCAAATCCTGCTCTGACAGGTTTTACTGCTTCTAAAATTATGTGGGTAAAAAATAACGAGCCTGAAAATTTCAAAAGATGCCGTCATATTCTTCTGCCAAAAGACTATGTACGTTTTAAATTAACAGGAGAATATGCTACCGACGTTTCGGATGCAAGCGGTATGCAGCTTATTGATGTAAAAAACAGATGCTGGAGTGATGAAATTTTATCCATACTTGACATATATAAATCAATGCTTGCAAAAATGTACGAAAGCTGTGAGATTTCAGGCAGAATAACATCCGAAGCGGCACAGCAGACAGGTATTAAAGAAGGCACTCCCGTTGCGGCAGGTGCAGGAGATAATGCCGCCGGCGCTGTGGGTATGGGTGTTGTAACCGAAAACAAAGCCTTTGTTACAATAGGAACAAGCGGCGTATTATTTGTTCACACAAACAATCCTATTATTGACAAAAAAGGACGTGTTCACACATTTTGCTGTGCCGTACCGGGCAAATGGCACGTTATGGGTGTAACACAAGCAGCAGGCTTATCCTTAAACTGGTTCAGAAATAATTTATGCAGAGATTTGTCATATAAGCAGCTCGATGAGCTTGCGGAAAAAATTCCTATAGGTTCAAACAGATTGATATATCTTCCCTATCTTATGGGTGAGAGAACACCGCATCTTGATGCTGATGCAAGAGGAGTTTTCTTCGGGCTGTCGGCAATGCATACTGTTTCGAGTATGGCAAGAGCCATAATGGAAGGCGTTACCTTCTCGCTTCGCGATTGTCTTGAAGTCCTTGATGAA
>CASFSH010000317.1 GCA_949297205.1 uncultured Bacillota bacterium
AAAAAATTATATCATTATTACTTGCCTTTTTGTGTCTGATTCCAACACAAGGTATTATAAATGCAGAATCAGGGGACGATGCAATTATGATTTATGTATCCCCCAACGGTGATGATGCCAATGACGGAAGCTTTGACAATCCTTTGGCAACGCTAAATGCCGCGAAAAACAAGGTAAGAGAATTAAATACCGGAGAAAAGGATATAACTGTCAATTTCATGGAGGGAACATATGAAATTACAGGAGTAGTGAATTTTACAAAAGAGGATTCGGGAAGTGAAAATGCCAAAATAACTTATAAGGCATATAATAACGGAGAGGTTAAGTTTATAGGATATAAAACTCTTAATGTTAACGGATTCACAGCAGTTACCGATCCTGATATTTTAAAAAGATTACCGGAAGAGGCACAGGGAAAAGTAGGTATGCTTGATTTAAAAGGATATAATTTGAATATTCCTCAAACAACCATATTGCCCGGATCTGGTGTATATTACGAAGCGCCTTATCCATCATTTTTTGTAAATGGATATAAACAAACATTGGCAAAATATCCAAACAGCGGTTATGCTACAATTGAAGAACCGCTTACTACACCGGAAGGAATACCTATTGTATTCAGATTTGACGATGACAGAATCGAACGCTGGAGCACTGCAAAGGATGCTTATTTGGACGGTTATTTTAAATATACATATGCGTATGAGCAGACAAGGGTAACAATTAATTCGGCAGAAAGGACTCTTGCGTCACATGAAAGACTTTCATACGGTCAGGCATTGGGCGGAAGATGGAGAATCAATAACCTTTTGGAAGAAATAGATATGCCGGGAGAATATTATATAGACAGAGAAAATGAAATTTTATATTATTATCCGGCGTACACGTTAAAGGATGCAGATTTAAAATTAGTTTTGTATGATGGTGATTTTGCCAATATGGAAAATGTATCAAACATAGAATTTAATGGATTGTCTTTTGAAAAAACACTGGGAAATGTGTTTGTTATAAATAACTCTTCCGATATAATTATAAAAAACTGTCTTTTTAAAGATATAGGAAGAATTGGAATACAGGGCGACAATGTTACGGAATGTGTTGTTGAAAACTGTGACTTCAGTTATATCGGCGCTCATTGCATTGACTTTACCGGCGGTGACAGAATTACCCTTACACCGGCTAACAATAAAATATTAAATAATGTTATATACAGATACGGTGAAGTAAATGTCGGCGGCGGACAGGCGATAAGAATTGAAGGCGTCGGACACGTTGTTGAAAATAATACAATAAGCAGCGGCCCTCATGGAGCAATTTTATTTGCGGGAAACGACCACAGTATAAAATACAATGAGATATTTGATGTAAATAAAGAATCAATGGACGTAGGTGCGATATACGGAGGCCGTGACTGGACAGCCAGAGGGGTTGAAATAGCTTATAATTATCTACATGATATTCGTTCAAATGTAAGCGGAACAAACTGTGTTGCTATATACCTTGATGACCAATTAAGCGGCATAAACGTTCATCATAATATAGTAACGGATACAACCATGGGAATACTTGTGGGCGGCGGACGTGATATTATATTAAAAGAAAATATTCTGGCAAAATGTGACCAGCCTATAGTATTTGATAACAGAGGTGAAGGCTGGGCGTCGAACTCAAGCAAACCGGGAAATACTATGTATGACAGATTAATTGATGTACTGCAGAACTGTCCGATATATATTGAAAAATATCCGGAAATTGAAGGTATATTGGAAAATAAGCTGGGTACTCCGGTAGGTGCGGATATTTCAGGAAATATTTTGTTTAATAATCAATCTAATTTGACCTTTGCAAAGACAGCAATTGATAATGCAAAGTATTATGAAGAACCTATAGTAATAGATGACGCATCAACCTTTGAAGATGCTGCAAACGGTGACTACAGAATAGAGGCAGACGCTCAAATTCTTGTAAATTATCCCACTCTTGTTGAGGCAGACAGTAAAAAAACAGGCGCAGAACGAAATGGAGAAAATTACGGAATAAGTGAATTTAAGCTTATCTATCCTCAAAACGGTACATACAACGTAGATAATACGGAGCACTTGTTTTTATGGGATGATGCTGAAGGTGCAACAAGATATAGAGTAATAATTGCGGAAGACGCCGAGATGAAAAATATAGTTTTTGAAGAAACAACACCTGAAAATTTCCTTGTTGTAAGCGGTCTTGAAACAGGATTAAAAAAATTATATTGGAGAGTAATTGCAGAAAACCTTTCAAGCAAATGGGGAAGCGAGAGAGAGTCGAAAGGAGCACCTTACCTTATACAGACATCTGAATATGATGTTACAGATAAAACAAGACTTCAGCAGATAATAGATATAGTGGAACCCGGAATTGAAAAAATTGTTGAAGGAACCGGGAAAGGTGAATTTATAGATGGAACAAAGCAATTCGTTGAAAGCGAATTAAATAAGGCAAAAGAGGTCAATGAGAGTTTAAGAATATCTCAAAAAGAAATTGATGACGCTGTAAAAAAACTTGAAGATGTAATGAATGGATTGTATATGCGGTCAAATTTATATTTTACAGGCATAGAAAATATGCTTTTGGCACAATCCGATTGGGAAGGTACAAGTCTACAGCTGGAAACAGGGAAAAGCGCAACTCGTCTACCTGGTTCAATAGGTACTGTGACATTTAAAAAAGATTTTACGCCTGATAAGGAGGCGTTATCCTTTGATATAAAACTTGATTCGTGGGGTAACTGGATAACTTTCGGACTAAAACAAAGTGATGTAAATGTGATGCCGTATGCGTCTGACAGCAGTTATTATTTGGTTTTTAAAGCAAATTTTATTGAATTG
>CASFSH010000318.1 GCA_949297205.1 uncultured Bacillota bacterium
TTACTGAAATTTTAATTTCGTCAACTGATTTGTTTTCGTAATCTTTTTCATACACAGAAAAGTTATAATCCCATATTTTTATATATGCTTCCTGCATATTATTTTGAAAATCACCTATATCGGAAAAATTGATATAATCAATATTGATACACGGATACTCTGTCTTGATATTATCATTTTCATCATTTACTGTAAAAGAAACAAATGCCTTTTTTATTTTAAAATCTTCAGACATAGTAAAGCCAAGTACAACACCTGCGTTATCTTGTATATTAGCACGTATAAATTTATCCATAATATTTTTTACATTTCCGTACCCTTCATTGTTGTATTCTATAAATGTATATTGAATAAAACGATCATTTTCTTCTGCTTGTTGAAAAAATTGATTATAAGAGTTTGTTTCTTTGTCTTGTTTAGTGACTTTACCCCTTTCGACAGCGCTGGAAGCCAATGTTATACTTCCTATATTTCCTTTTATTTCAAGTAAGTTCATCGGTATCAGCCAACCATCAGTCATCCTGAGTTCGTATCTTTTCATTATAAGTTCCATATTTCCGTCAGTTGTCACATTATCGTAAACCCATTGGGGTACATTCTCCTTGTCAGTTGACAAACTTACGGAAGTCCCGTCGATTAAATATGCCTCATTTTTATCCCAATGCTCCAGTCCATCCTCTCCCGTTGCCGCCATAACGATAGTTACGCACATCATCATAAAAGCAAGGGTCACTGCCATAACCGCCGCCATAATTTTTGAGAATCTGCCGCTTTTAGACCGCATTTTTACAAACCTTATCCGGAGCTGTTTATGGTCTGTGCTCATTTGCGTTGTATAAAAATTTTTAAACATTTACTTTACCTCCTTTACTATTGAATTGTTACATATTCCTGCCAACGATATATTACTTTATGATCTTCATCAAAAACAACCGCACACACTCTGTATTGCTCTCCTTTTACATAGTGATTTTCCGGCACATCAATTTCCTCATACGCAAGGTCTTGTTGTTGGGCATCTATATTTTGACCTAAACCTACAGTAAAACTTTTAATTTTTATAGGTAATAAAGTGTATTCCGGTTTTATTTCATCTTCATTGGCTGTTGCAGTATTTTTTCCATTTTCGTTATATACCTCAATATCCACCTTGGCAGCCTGCGAAAGTGTTATATCACTTTTTAATATGATACCATCAATACTTGCTTCTTTAATTTCAAATTTAATACCATCTGTTTCGGTATTTTTATAATTATCCTCATACATTGTGAAATAATAGTTGCTGCTTGTATATCCGGTAACATCCTTTGTGTAATCTTCCTTAAAATTACCTATAAAGGTAAAATCCTCTGCTTTTAATGAATCAAATTGTTCTTCCAGTACACGATTTTTTTCATCTACAACAGTAAAAAGTATAAATGCAGCCATTATATTATCTTGCTCATCAAAGGTAAAATGAACATCTATATTCCTGTTCTTTGCCTCAGGGATTTTTGTCAGCCCCGCAATCGGCGAATCATAAAATCCAGGATACCCTTCATTATCAAACTCTATAAAACGGATTAATGAGGATTTTTTATTTTGCATCATGTCCGGATTCCTGTCAACAAACAACGATCCGTCATAAACATCGCTTGCCTGTGACCATTGATTTGCTGCAAGTTTTATTGTCCCTTTTTCTCCTGATAACTCTATTAAGTGATCGTTTGACACTATACCGTTCAAATCTCTTGACTGATAACGGGTAATGGTTATATTAACCGTACCATCCGTTCCCGAAACATCTTCGTAAATCCACCCCGGTACACTTTTTCCTGTCACATTAACTGTAAATTGAACGCCGTCACGAATATATACCTCATTTTTATCCCAATGCTCAAGTCCGTCTTCCCCTGTTGCTGCCATAACGATAGTTACGCATACCATTACAAATACAAGTACCATTGCCATAACCGCCGCCATAATTTTTGAAAATCTGCCGCTTTTAGAACGCATTTTTACAAATCTAATTTGTAATTGCTTATGGCTCTGACTTATTTGTGTTGTATAAAAATTTTTAAACATTTCATTCCCTTCCTTTCTTATTCTTTACCAAGTCCAAGATAGTGTTCATGTATGCCTTTTGTTCCTGCTCGGTCATATCCTTTATTACCGACATATCACATGCCACCTCACACGCTTCGCTGATATTTGCACTTACCAGATATGCAAACGGGTTAAACCAATGAATAGCATTTACAATCAGCGAAAACCATTTAAAAATCAAATCCTTATGCTTATAGTGCGTAAGCTCATGTCTGTAAATCATCTTTTGAGACTCTTGTGAAATCGCTTTTTTCGACATATAAATCACAGGGAAAAATACTCCCACAAGCATAGGAGATGCAGTATCATTTGAAATTCGTATTCTTATTTTCCGCTTAATGTTAAGTTCCTTTTTTATCTCTTCAAATATTTTATTTTCTTCAATATCGATGCTGTTTTTCTTTTTACGTACAAGAAAAACAAAATAACTGCCAAAAGCAAAAATCAAAAACAAACACACACCGCAAGCCCATGTATAGGCAATCAGGTCATAAATCCTTATACTTTTTGATTGAATTGTAATCTGTCTGTACTCCATGGGGACATCCTCGATTATCACCGTCTGTGGCTGTGTAATGTTTTGTTCTGTTGTTTCTGTCTGCACCTTTGAAAAATATGGAGTGAAATTTTTTACCTCTTTTTCAGGTATCATCTTCCACACCGGAATTATCATGAAAAGTATTACCAAAATCCATGCAAAATACTGCCACTTTGCAGATAATTTTCTGACAGTAAAAGGCTTTATTAAAAGCAGTATCAAAGTAATCCCTGTGCCTATGCAGCTTAATAAGAATACTGTCTTCACTATCTCAAACATTGTTTATTTCTCCGACTCAATTATTTTTTTCAATGCTTCAATTTCATCTTTTGAAATTTCCCTATTCTGATAAAGTGACGCAACAAGATTACCTATTGAACCATTATACAGCCGTGATAAGAAAGACTTTGTTTCATTCATGCTGTATTCCTTTTCAGCCAAAACAGCATAATATAAATTTATCTTGCCTTTTTTCTCATAGCTTACAACGCCCTTTTCGCACAAACGAGCAAGCATTGTTCCAACAGTATTTCTCACCCAGTTTTTATCACTTACCTCATTTAAAATTTCACCGAGCGAAAGCGGTTTTTCTGCATTCCATAATACCTTCATCAGTTCATATTCAGTTTCTGTTACGGTTTGTCTTGCCATTTTAATCTCCATTCCGCCGCCATTTTGCGGCACAAATCATAACTTGGAAAAAAGCAGGCAGATTGCTCTTTTTACAGGCGACGACGTATGTTTATACTTAAAGCTCCGATAAAGGGCAAGATACGCCGCTTATTTTTCAAGTTATCTACATAAAATTTTTTTAACCGTCCTAAAATACTGCAGCTGCATGCTAAACTGCGGCATTTTGGACTACCACTGTGGTCATATATTATTATAGACTAAAATTGTAGTCTTGTCAATACTTTTTTGAAACTTTTTTAAAAGTAAAAAAAGCCTGTATATCTACAGACTTTCTCAATTTTCAGTACATTATTTATATGCATCCATTAAATTTTGTACCCGCTCTTTTATCGAATTTTCAAATTCCGTATCGGACAGCTGCGGATCTTTTGTGTTTTTCCATATGCTGCAAGGAAGCTCACTACATTCAGCACAGCTTACATACCGGTGTTTATTCACCGAACAGGCATAAATAGGACAAGGTTTTTTAGCCGGGGCATGAAATACCTTTCCCTGACATTCATTACAACCCTCGCAGTCGGTTTTATAAAAACCACATGAATTGCAATCGGTACCGCAGCAAGAAAGCCCAATTATCTCTCTCATTCGTTTTTTGCTGAATCCTTCAAGCATCAGACGATATGCTTTATCCAAAAGATTTTTTAAAAGTTCATCCGGTACATTTCCATCCGGCTTTACCGAAACCCATGTGCGCTTATCAGAATAAAATCCCGGAATAATATCCTCATACTGACTTTGCAAAAATTCACTTTCTGCCGGATCCGCTTTTAAGTTTATGTAATACGGGTTGTTTTGATTGTCAAGACAAAC
>CASFSH010000319.1 GCA_949297205.1 uncultured Bacillota bacterium
AAGCAACATCATTTCTTATATATCCTTTTTCATACCAATCTCTCAAAGTTTTAATTCCCTGTTGATATTCCGGGGTTTCCATTAATATTACAGCTTCCTTGCTGTCTTTATTGACAGGTATTGCAACTCCTCCGGCTATATCCTCATAATTCGGAGCTGTCCACATTGTAATACCATAATTTGTACGGTAAGGATATATGTCCGGTTCACCTTCTGCAATTTTTGCCAAAAATTCTTCAATTTCCTCCGGTGATTCAATTTCTTCCTTTGTCCAGCCGTATTTTTCAGCTAATGATGTCTGAATCCCATAGCAATATTGTGTTGCTTCTATCTGTACATTTGGAACAGCATAAATCTCACCGTCATACTCTGCACCTTCCCATATATATTCATCTATACTTTCTTTTAATTCCGGTGCATACTCATTTATCAGGTCAGTAAGCGGTTCAAGTACTTCATTTTTTACAGCTTCTGTATATGAACTTAAATAACCTACAAACATAATATCATAACTGTCATCGCCTGAAGCCATTTTCATACGCATTTTTTCACCGTAAGAGCTAAAATCAATTGTTTCAAACTGTACCTTTGCACCAATTGCCGGTACAGTAATTTTATTTATTTCTTCCATAACAGCAGCTTTATCGGTAAGCTCTGAAGATGGTATGTACCATACAAGAGTATCTACATCCTCACTTTTTTCTCCGCATCCGCTTATTCCTGCAAACAGTATCACTGTCATAAACGCAGATATTATTTTATTAAATTTTTTCATAATTTTCCTCCCTTTTGATGTCCTTAAACAGCATTTAATTATAATATTTAATACTTCCGTTTTTATTTTAAATATACTTTTTCTTATTAAAAACTTATTTTTTTACCCATTGACACTGCCTAAAAACATTACTTTTACAAAGTACTTCTGGAAGAACGGGAAAACAAATAATACAGGTCCTGCAACAACAACAGCCATTGCCATTCTTACAGTTTCTGACGGAATATCCACAGCATCTGTAATCATTTCAGCAAGCTGTTGATTTTCCTGTAAAAGTGCAATATTATCCATTAGTCTTTGCAGCATATATTGCAGACTGTAAAGTTCCGGCTTATCAATATAAAGCATGGAGGTATACCAGTTATTCCATTGTCCCAAAAATATTCCCACGGCAATTGTTGCAAGAACAGGCTTTGAAAGCGGATATACTATTTCAAACAATATTCTGTATTCTCCTGCACCGTCTATATATGCAGACTCTATAATTGATTCCGGTAACCCCTGAAAAAATGTTCTCATAACAAATGCGCTCCAAACGCTGAACAGTCCGGGAATAATATAAACCCAAATTTTATTGTCAAGATGAAGATATTGTGTTATAAGAATATAGCTTGGTACAAGACCTCCGTTAAACATTGTTGTGAAATACATTATAAAAGACAGTTTTCTTCTCGGTTTAAAATTTTTTCTTGATAACGGATATGCAAACAATGAAATCATTAATGTTGATAAAACCATAGATGCAAACGAAAATATTGCCGTTACTTTATAAGCATTTAAAATTGTTGTCGGATTTCTGAACACATATTTATAAGCAGTTAAATCCACTTGTCTTGGCAAAAGGCTATAACCATAATAAGAAATATCTGTTTCATTTGACAACGATACACTTACAAGTATAATAAAAGGAATAACAACCGCAATGGATAATAACGCTAAAACAACTGTAAGTGCAATCTGTGAAATTAAATTATTTCTTTTCATTATAATAAGCTCCCTTCCCTAAAACAAACTGCGTTCCGGATCAATTTTCTTGACCACTGTATTGGTAGCTATAACCAAAATAAATCCCACAACTGACTGCAAAAGACCGGCTGCCGCAGAAACTCCCATATTTCCTTGAACACGCATTACTCTGAAAATATATGTAGGAATAATATCTGTAGTAGAATAAAGTGCTCCGACATTTCTCGGAACTTGGTAGAACAATCCGAAATCTCCGCCGAAAATACCGCCTATAGCAAATATCAGCTTTATACATATTATAGGTACAAGCTCAGGCAGCATTATATATCTGATTTTATGCCACCGCTTTCCTCCGTCAATTTCCAATGCCTCAAACAGCTCCGGACTTATACCCATTAATGCCGCATAATACAAAATACTTCCCATTCCAAAATTTTTCCATATACTTGCAATCGTCAAAATATACGGCCATGCACCCGGTATTGAATACCAATCTTTTGCAGACACTCCGAATGTTTCTAATATTTTATTTAACAGTCCATAATTTGGGTTTAAAAATGCAAATACCATATATGCAGCTATAACCCATGAAAGAAAATTAGGAGTGATTAAAGCTGTTTGAAAAATTTTTGTAGATAATCTGCTTTTTAAGTTATATAACAGTACGGCAAGAGCAATTGCTGCTACATTATCTGCAACTATTATGATGGCATTCATCTTTACAGTGTTCCATGCTATATGTAAAAATTCCGTTGATCCCAAAAACACTTTAAAATTATCCAAACCGCACCAGCTGCTTCCGAAAATTCCTCTTGCAAACTTATAATCTTTAAATGCTATTATAATACCAATTAAGGGAATGTAACAGAAAACGACTATATGCAATATGGGAAGTATGCACATACTCCAAAATTCTATCTGGCTTTTATTAACTTTTCTTTTATTTTTAACCGTTTTTAATTTAGCCGTTGTTGCTTTCATTAAACTATTTCACCTCGTTGTTATGGTTTTATAATTGTTTCCCACATAGAATTTCTGTCCTTTGTACTGTCCCAGATATAGAATTTAACCTTATAGCTGTCCGTAACTGTTTCCGGAACATCAAAGCTTGCTCTTAATACCTCTTTTTCTTCACCCATTGCAAGTTCACCAATTGAATGTGAATATCCAATCTGTCGTCCTGTCGTTGTATCTTCCAGTACCGCACTTACAAAATAACTTTCAGTTTCTTTACCGGCATAATTTCTTAATGTAAGTGATGCGGTAATATTTTTTCCGGCAGCATAGCTCATTGTTGAAACATCCATACCGGTATCGGTATATTTAAGGGATGAATTTACCTGAAATTTCTGAGGTCTTGTTGTAAATTTGCTCTCATAATCGTGATCAAGAAAATATGTTCCGTTTGTAATAGACATGCTTGCCCTTATTGTATATTCCTTTTCATATTCCAAACTGTTATCAAGTATGAGTTTTACAACAGACCTTCCGTCTTGTGTACTAATCTCCACTTTTTGAGAAGGTTTATTACCATCTGAATCCTCAATATAAATATTATCTGATGTTAGCGTTGAACGATCCATTGCTTCACTGAATTCTATTTTAATTTCAGGGTTAAGCGAAACATCCTTTTCTCCGTCTGACGGAGTTATACTCTCAACTTTAGGAGATTCAATCTTTTTTACACATATTTCATCAATATAATAATCGGTTTTTGTACTTTCAATTCTATAATCAGGTCTGAAAATCACAAGACCGTCAAGCCCTTTCATATCATTTGTAACAGCTGTGTTATAAACCGATTCAGTGTATGTTTGTCCGTATCTATCAGTATATTTTCCTATTATTGATGAGGTATTATTTATTGTATCAATCCAATATGTCATTTCTATATATCCTACTGCAAGACTCACCTTACCAGCCAATATCCTTGTATTACCCAATATCATATAAGAATGTCCACCGCCACTTACTAATTCTTTATTTTCATATAACGGTGACATTAAACCGGTAAGCCATATTAATTCTTTTGCCGGTTTCATTTTATAGCTTATTTCATATAGGCCCTCACCTGCATCAGGGAATGAAATTGAAGCGGACTTGTTTATTTCAAAAGCCGCACGAAATGCGCGGTTTCCTGTACCATCATCTACAACTCCATATCCCTCTTCCAAAAGACTTTTATAATTTATAGGCGCAAGCTGCGCTAACAAATCTTCACCGGTATAATTCACATCTTCAAAATCCTGATAGTATACAATATTATTCCATTTTGCATATACCGTCAAATCACCCGTTATTCCGGTACCATCAAAAGGTTTTTTTAATTCTTTATCCAAAAACCAACCTTCAAACCCACAACCTTGTTTGGTGCTTTCGGGAAGAGTGTCCAAATCTTCAAGAGTGTAAACAGGATCTACCAAAGAGCCACCATTTGACTCGAATGTTATTTTCCATTTTTTTGTCCATTTCGCATATACCTCTATATCCTCGGTTATGCCTGTACCATCAAAAGGTACTGTTAGTTCTTTATCCAAAAACCATCCGTCAAATCTATAGCCCAGCCACTCCGCTTCCGGTATATCGGTAAGGGTATCTACGGCATATCGTGGTTCTATTGGGTCTCCTCCGTTTGTAATAAATGTTATCTGCCATGCATATATCCATTTTGCATAAACCTCTATATCCCCGGTTATTCCTGTCCCGTCAAAAGGGATAGTCAGTTCTTCATCCAAAAACCATCCGTCAAACTCATACCTTACTTTTGTCGGCGGTGCCGGTAATTCAATTTTATCTGTTATTGTTTCTGCAGTTTCAGTTCCAGTTCCTCCATTCAGGTTAAAGGTCACTGTATGTATTTTAAGCCATTTAGCATAAACAGTCATATCACTTGTAATATTTTTGCCATCAAAAGGCTCATTAAATTCTTTGTCTTTATACCAGCCTTCAAGATACCATCCGCCTTCGCGCGTCATTTCTATTAAATCAACTTCGGCGTTAAGATCACTGGCAACTTCTTCTGTATAACCTGATCCGTCATTTCTGTCAAAGATTACATTATATGTTTTTATTTCCTTTACATATACATCATCTATATATATTTCCGCTTTACCAGTATAATTGTTGGGCCATTCATTTAATGTAATACCGCGGAATCTATCTGCTTTATAATTTTGATGATCTATTGTTGGTATTACTTCATTCCAAGTTTTTTCAACAAGATTTCCATCTTTGGTTCTGTATGTTACATATATAATTGCCTCACCGTTGTTCTGTACTGTATTATTTTCTATATCTTTACTTCCATGTAAATTAAAATGTGTCTTTACTGAAATAAAACCATCAATATTTTCTATTGTTTCATTAACAACGCCGCCTCCCATTGTTAAATTACCACCATATGTTCTGATTGTTCCTAAACTTGTATTGCATCTGCCATAAGTTCCTACAATTCCTATACCTGAACTGCTTGGGAAATATGGGCTGCTGCCGTTAAGCGCTATCTTGTATCCGCCTTCATACCATGCATCTCTGTCCAAAGGATATTCTCCACCTCCGGCAATATTGTCAGCCCCTCTTCTGTCAAACGCAAATATAGATGTATTAACACCGTTTTCTGCAGCGACTGAAACATCTGCATTGTATTTCATATAATGATTACCTGATTCATCAAAACTTCTTTCGCTTGACCAGCGCTGTTTCTCCGGTACTTCAACATTACCGCTTTTTGCAACAGGCGTATCAAATATTGTATCATAGGTATCCCCTTCAAAGTCCTCATAATATAAATATCCTTCCGGAAATTCACCGGCTGCATTACATACAGGTATTTGTACTGCAGCTGCCATGGATAATGCTATGATTGATGTAATTATTCTTTTAAATGTCATCAAAAAACTCCTTTCTGTTATTATCTTTTGTCTTGAGCGGTAAGAATTTTTCTTACCGCTCTTTAATTTTTCAATATGTTAACCTGCTAATAATACAATAAATCAATTTGCTGATGTTTTAGGCGCAAGCGGTTTTATGGTATTTAAGCTGTCAAAAATCATAACATTTACTTCATCGCTGTCATCTGCATCAACAGGCACATTTATTTCAACGCTTTGGGGTACAGTATTTTCCGTTTCGATGTTAGACGTATCTCCGATATTAACAGCTTTCATTATATTTTCATTCATAATATTCACTACCGGTATATAATCTATATTTTCATCTGTATTATTAAGTACATTAAATTCTACACTTACTGTACTTCCTGCTGCTGTACTAATATTTGTAATTTCTTCTCCCAAAGCATTTTTTATAACAACATTTGAAATATTCAAGGACAATGCTCCGGTTGTAAAAGTCAGGCTAAAGTCTTGTGCCATATTTCCTGCATAGTTTGCAACACCGGTAAATACCTTAACGGTATATTGAGAATTAAAATCAAGTCTTCCTAATGGAACAATACTTACAACCGTTTTTCGCTCATCATTAAGAGATGTTGTTATCAAATAACTGTCAGGGCTTAACTCGGTATCTCCTTTATA
>CASFSH010000320.1 GCA_949297205.1 uncultured Bacillota bacterium
CAATGTCATTATCACCGCTTTTGATAGCGGAACATATATTCTGGTAAAAATCATAAATTCGGAAGCGCCGTCTAAAATTGCAGATTCGTGCAATGATTCAGGAATAGATTTGAAGAACGAACGTGCAATTATGACATTATAGGCACTTATTAATCCCGGCAAAATGTAAACCAACCTGTTATCAAGCAAGTGAAGTCCTTTTATTACAAGATATGTAGGAATTGTTCCGCCGTTAAAAAGCATTGTAAATATTAATATATTTGAAAATATTTTTCTCCCGGGCAATTCATTTCTGCTCAAGGCATATGCATACAGCAACGAAACTGCAAGTGCTGCGAATGTTCCTGCTACCGTCCGTAATATGGTGTTAAAATACGCTATACCTATATTCTCATTTTCCAATGCCAGCTTATATGATTCTAATGTAGGATTTAATGTGAATAAGTGTAAACCGTCCTTGACGGAATCCGCTGTTGTACTCAACGACATTGTTAAAGTATAGAGAAAAGGATATATACACATAATGCCGAAGCATATCATAAAAAATATATTGAATATACTGAAAAATTTTTCACCTTTAGTTCTTTTCATATGTCATATCCTCCTTACATAATTCCCATTTCATCATCGCTCAGCTTATTCACTATCTTATTTGTTGCAAATACAAAAATCAACCCGACAACCGATTTGAATAGACCTACTGCAGTACCAATAGAATAATTATTCTCACTAAGCTGTCTTAGAACATAAGTATCAATTATGTCTGCAACATTATATAAGGTAGGATTATATAAGTTATAGATCTGGTCAAATCCTGCATTCAGAATACCACCGAGATTTAATATCAGTACTGTTGTAACTGTTGGCATGATTGTAGGTATTATTATGTGAATTACCTGTTTGAATCGTCCTGCTCCGTCAATTGTTGCCGCTTCAATCAGTGAATTATCTATACCGGATATTGCCGCTAAGTATATAATCGTTCCCCAGCCGACAGTCTGATATATGTTGGTTACAATAAGCAAGAATATAAACCAGCCTTCGCTTTTGAAAAATGCAATACTTTCATTCAGGCCGAGCATTTTAAGCACCGAATTAACAGGTCCTTCTATGGAAAATAACATTGTAAAAATATTACCCAAAATAATCCAAGAGAAAAAATGTGGAAGGTATGAAATGGTCTGCACACATTTTTTTATTTTGCTGTTATGTATTTCATTTAAAAGCAATGCTAAAATGATAGGTGCGGGAAAGCTTGTTATCAGCTTCAGAAAGCTGATAACAAGTGTGTTTTTAAGTATTCTCGGGAATTCCATTCCTGTGAACATTTTTTGAAAATTCGCAAAGCCAACCCAATCGCTTCCGAAGATTCCGTCCCGTATCCTATAGTCCTTGAATGCCACTAAAATTCCGCCCATCGGAAGATAGTTAAAGAGTATGAGTGCAATTAATCCCGGCAAAAGAAACAACAGCAGCTGCCAATGCTTTTTTATACCTATAAACGAAGATTTTTTTATTTTATATGATGTGTATTTCTTTGTCATAATCATAATTGGTTGTTCCTCTCAAATATTTCAATTGCTATATGAGTAAATTATTCTGCACCAACTTCTTTTAACATTGCATCTATATCCTCAGCCAAAGGTACAGTTTCTTCTTCTAATATTTTTCCGCCATATTGTTCCCATGTTTGTGTAAACTCTTCCATATATGAATCAATGGGCTTTGTTCCTGTTATAATGTCAACCATTAATTTTATCTGTGCGTTTCTTAAGGTTGTAAAATAATCAGCTGATGACGGTAATAAATCAGGTTTTAAAAATGCATCTGTTGTTCCCTTTGTGCCGTTTGCCGCTTTATTATAAGCATCAATCTTTGCCTTTAATGTATATTTTTCATATGCTTCAAAACTTGGTGACACAGGCATGAAGAATGTAGCTGATGAGAAATTATTTACAATTCCTGCCGTATTTCTTATCTCTGAATCATCATAAGGTGAAATCCATTCAATTCCGTCTGCTAT
>CASFSH010000321.1 GCA_949297205.1 uncultured Bacillota bacterium
TCTCCAGATTATCAGCGTTTTCCAGATTATGCAGGAGCCTCTCGCAATGACAGCCGGAGGTCCGAACGGTGCATCTACCTCGCTTTCATATCAGCTGTATCAGTACGGTTTTAACAGCGGCGGAAAGGGAACAGGTCAGGCAATGGCGCTCGGCGTTATCATATTCCTGATATTGATTGTATTTACAGTGTTCTATTTCCGGCTTAATAAAAAAGTTGAAGACCGTTATTAAGGGAGGCTGTATAATCATGACTAATAAGAAAAAAATAAGCAGGTTCGATCAAAAGCCGATTGGTGTGCTGAGCAGGACGGATTTGAAGACAGTAAAAGGAAAAATTATATACTGGATATTCTTTGCGATATTGTTTATCGTTTCAGCCATGGCGGTTATCCCGGCAATATGGACCATTTTTACCGGCTTTAAGGATACACAGGAGATATATAATTCAATGAGCTTTTTCCCAAAGAATATGTCATGGGGAAAAATAGTGGGACGTATTTCCGAATCGTGGGGGCAGCTGCAGCTTGGCAAGGCGATTATAAATACCGTTTTGTTGTCGCTGGGCAGCTTGGTTGTCAGAATAGTTGTGTGCGGATTCGGCGGATACGTTTTGTCAAAGATGAAGCCTAAGGGTTCTAAGCTGATATTTACTCTTGTAGTGTGGACAATGATGATGCCGGCACAGATTAGAATGGTACCGAACTATATGTCATATCTCCATTTCCCGTTTGCATCGGATCATGGAGTGGGCGTAAATCTTCTCGATACCTTTTGGCCGATATGGCTCGGTGCGGGTTCCGATACTTTTGCGGTATTGCTGTTTAAAAATGCCTTTGACGGACTTTCAACCTCATATGTGGAAGCCGCTAAAATTGACGGCTGCACCAATTACGGTATATTCTTTAAGATTATGATGCCGCTTTCAATGCCGATTGTGATTTACCAGTCTATTGAGGTTTTGAGCGGAGCATGGTCGGACTTCTTTAATCCGCTACTTATACTGGATAAGAATTCGGTTGTGCCTCTTGAAATTTTCAGAATGAAATCTGATCCGACGGTACGGATGAATACATATTTTATGGCACTTGTATTTGCAAGCATACCTCCGTTCCTTATATTTGCCATATTCCAAAAGCATATCATGGGAGGTATTAATGTAGGCGGAGTTAAAGGCTAAAGTTTGGAAAAAGATAAGCGGCGCATCTCGCACCTTTCGTCGGACTCGCATACACAAAGTATAGCCTCGTCCGGCGAAAAATGCGACCTGCTTGCTTCTCTTCCATAAATCTTTCCCTAAACGGGTTTTGCGAAAGGATTTAATTATAATAATTATGAGAAAATATGAAGATTTGTCGTGCATACATGACAATACATTAAAGCCGAGAGCGCATTATGTACCATATGACAGTCTTGAGAAGGCTCTTGAGGGGGACAGATCCAAGTCGGAATTTTACACTCTTTTAAACGGAGAGTGGGATTTTCGATACTTTTCAAGGGATATAGACTGCCCGAAAGAGATTGACACATGGGATAAGGTGTGTGTTCCGTCTTGCTGGCAGTCAACGGGATATGAAAATCCCTATTACACAAATGTAAATTATCAATATCCGTTACGCCCGCCGTATGTCCCCGATGACAATCCGGTAGGTGTTTACAGAAAGTTGATAAATGTGTCAAAAAACAGTGCCGAGAGTGAAAACTATATTGTTTTCGAGGGTGTGTGTTCGTGCTTTGAGCTGTTCGTGAACGGTGAATATATAGGTTTTTCGTCCGTTTCGCACTGCACGTCCGAATTTAAGGTAAACCTTTCGGAGGGTGAAAACGAGATAATCGCCAAGGTTTATAAATGGTGTGCGGGCAGTTATCTGGAAGATCAGGACTTTTTCAGATATAACGGTATTTTCAGAGATGTATATTTGCTGTCGAGAAACAAGGGACATCTGCATGATATTTACGTCGGCTTTGACGATAAAAATATCTACTGCGATAAAAAATATAC
>CASFSH010000322.1 GCA_949297205.1 uncultured Bacillota bacterium
AATGCGGTTGAACTTACAAAACACCTTATGAAAGAACTTAATATTCCGATTGAACGTGTAGTCCGTCACTATGACGCAAGCCGTAAAAACTGCCCGGCAAGCATGAACAAGAACAACTGGGCATTATGGGGTACATTTAAAAAGAGATTAACCGAAAATGAGGGGGATTTAACTATGGCACAGTATGATGAACTGAAAAAGGAAATCGGATGTATCCGAACCGATGTAGATAAGCTGAAAAACAAAATGATTTACGCATGGGTAGATGATAATATGCCGGATTGGGCAAAGCCTACCGTAACCAAGCTAATGCGGAAGGGTTATCTGAAAGGCGATGACGAGGGCAAGCTGAACCTTGACGATAATATGCTCCGTATTCTTGTTATCAATGACCGTGCCGGAATTTACGGTGAATAAAAATATTGATTGCTCCGGCAGTAAGACAGAGGTGTGTTTTTATGACATTAGATGAAAAATGTAATATTTCCAGATTACAGCAGCAAGGAATGGGCTATCGCAAAATTGCATCAGAACTTGGGATTTCTGAAAATACGGTTAAATCATATTTACGCAGACATTCCAAAATAAAATCATCAGAAGAAATATCCGGAGGTTGTAAGCGATGCGGAAAAGCTATAGAGCAGAAACTTCATAAAAGAAAAAAAGAATTCTGCTCTGATTATTGCCGCAGTCGGTGGTGGCGTAAGAATACGGATTTGTCTGGAAGAAAAACTGCAGTTATAAAAAAATGCAAAATGTGTAATAACGAATTTGCGTGTTACCGTTCCGAAAATCGTAGTTTTTGTTCGAGAAAGTGTTATGTGGAATCATTAAACAAGTAGAGGAGCTGCGGGTCATAACAATGAAAAATGATTATATAGACAAGGTATCGGATTACAGACTAACGATGTCGTTTGTAAAAAGTATGAAGATACGGGGCATCATTTCAGAAAAAGAGTACGATAAAATTGATACAATAATGACAAAAAAATATGGTATATCTTCGGTTAGTATATTTCGCTGAAAAGCTTGATATTATGCGGTATCAGAGGTAATATGGCATCTGAAAGGAGAGTTGTATATGGAAAAAACCGTAACAAAAATCAAGAAAAGTATGCCGGATAAGATTACCTTTACAAGGGTAGCCGCATATGCAAGAGTATCAAGCGGAAAGGATGCAATGCTGCATTCGCTTTCGGCGCAGGTAAGCTATTACAGTAATATGATACAGCATCACAAAGGCTGGTTATATGTTGGTGTTTATGCAGATGAGGCGTTGACAGGAACAAAGGACGCAAGAGAAAATTTCCAAAGACTTCTTGCTGATTGCCGGGATGGGAAGATAGACCTTGTAATCACAAAGTCAATATCGAGATTTGCACGAAATACCGTAACACTTTTAGAAACCGTAAGAGAGCTTAAAAGCTTAGGGATTGATGTATATTTTGAGGAACAGAACATTCACTCAATAAGCAACGATGGTGAACTTATGCTTACCATTCTTGCTTCGTATGCTCAGGAGGAAAGCTTATCGGTTTCCGAAAATTGCAAATGGAAAATACGAAAAAACTTTGAAAAGGGAATGGCAAATACATTTTCCCTTTACGGCTATGAAAAGATTGACGGTGAAATTAAAATAAAAGAAGACGAAGCGAAAATTGTAAGAGAAATATTCGGTATGTATCTTTCGGGCATGGGCACTACAAAAATAGCAAAGTGTTTAAAACAGCAAAACAAACCGTCTCCAAAGGGAGCAGCTTGGACTTCGACAGCTGTTAAGGGTACTTTGAAGAATGAAAAATATGTTGGCGATATGTTTTTGCAAAAATATTACACCAAAGACCATTTATCAAAAAAATCCTTACGGAACAAAGGTGAACTTCCAAAATATTATGTAGAAGAAACGCACCCACCGATTGTTTCAAAAGAGGATTTTAACGAGGTTCAAAGGATATTTGCCGAAAGAAATACAGATTCACATATAAAAAGATATGATTATGATTTCAAAGGCATGGTTTTCTGCGGCTGCTGCGGCTGGCGGTACAGAAGGAAGAAAAACTATAAAAAATATGTATGGAAATGTGGCGCTTACAGTATAAACGGTCCCGAAGCCTGCCATTCAAAGCAGATACCTGACAGTATTCTTCATGAACTTGCTGAAGAATTTGATAAACCGATTGAGAAAATTATAATTATGCCTGAAAAAAATGTTAAATTTATATTTGATGATAATACCGAAATCATAAAGCATTGGATTCAGCCTTCCCGTGCCGATAGCTGGAATGATGAAATGAAGGAAAAGGCAAGACAAAAAACTATGGAGAGGAATTTTAATAATGCCAAAGGTAACAAAAATTGAGGCAACAATAAATCCTGTTACGCATATGCCGTCTTTTGCAAACACAAAGCGCAGGGTTGCCGGATATGCAAGAGTATCAACCGACAGCGATGAACAGTTCACAAGCTATGAGGCACAGGTTGATTATTATACAAATTACATAAAGTCAAGAGCAGACTGGCAGTTTGTAGAGGTCTATACCGATGAGGGGATTTCAGCAACAAATACAAAGCACCGTGACGGATTTAATAAAATGATAGATGATGCACTTTCCGGCAAAATCGACCTCATAGTAACAAAATCGGTAAGCCGTTTTGCAAGAAATACGGTTGACAGTCTTGTAACTGTAAGAAAGCTTAAAGAAAAGGGAGTAGAGGTATACTTTGAAAAGGAAAACATATATACGCTTGACTCTAAAGGGGAGCTTCTTATAACGATTATGAGTTCCCTTGCACAGGAGGAAAGCCGGAGTATATCGGAAAATGTAACATGGGGACAAAGGAAAAGATTTGCGGACGGCAAAGTTAGTATGCCGTATAAATGCTTTTTAGGATATAAAAAGGGTGAGGACGGAACACCTGAAATAGTTCCTGAAGAGGCAAAAACGGTACGCAGAATTTACAGTATGTACATACAGGGGAAGTCAATAGGATATATCGCACGTCAGCTTACAAAAGAGCATATTCCGTCACCGTCAGGGAAAAGCAAGTGGGCTTCATCAACAATTCAAAGTATTCTGACAAATGAAAAATATAAAGGCGATGCACTTTTGCAGAAAACATTTACAGTGGATTTTTTGCAGAAGAAAATAAAGAAAAATGAGGGTGAAATTCCACAGTATTATGTAGAACACAGTCATGAACCGATAATCGATCCGAGAGAATTTGAATTGGTTCAGCAAGAAATAGCAAGGCGTTCTGCGATAGGTAAGCATTACAGCGGGCAAAGCATATTATCGGCAAGAATAATATGCGGAGACTGCGGTGGGTTTTACGGCTCAAAGGTGTGGCATTCTACAAGCAAATATAAAAGGATTATATGGCAGTGCAATGAGACATTCAGAGGGAAATCCTGCAGAACTCCGCATTATGATGAAGAGGAAATTAAGGAACGCTTTTTAAAAGCATATAACATTCTGACGGGTGATAAAGAAGCATTGCTGGAAGATTGCAGAATAATACAAAATGCACTTACCGATACGACAGAGATTGATAAAAAACTGGTTGAACTTTCCCGTGAATCGGAAATAGTGTCGGAACTGATGCAAAAAAGTATAGACGAAAACGCCCGCATGGTACAAAGCCAGGAGGATTATAACGAAAGGTACTCAGCCTATGAAGCCAAATATGATGAACTTGATGAAAAGATACGAGAGCTTAAAGAACAAAAGAAGAAACAAAAAATGCAGTATAAAGCAATCGGAGCATTTATGCTTGAGATTATGGAGTGCGATAAACCGTTAAATGCCTTTGACGATAAGCTATGGATTACAACAATAGACACCGTTACAGCATACCATGACGGGAGATTGGTTTTTAAATTCAAAACAGGAGCAGAGATTGAAGCTTAAAATAAAACCGTGGGTTTGTACAGCGCTGTGCAGATTCACGGTTTTATTTTTTTGCTTTGTCATGGAAATATTTTAGCAAAATATATTGACTTTACGGGATATTTGAGTTATAATATGCATAGAATAGAGAAGCGATATTAATTTCGCTATTTGGGCTGGCTGAAAGGTCTTGGTCCACCGAACGGCGGGGAATTTCCCCGCCACTTTTAATATTATTAAATGAGGAATACATATGAATAAAATTTTAAGTGTTTTTATAGATGAGTCAGGTGATTTTGGCTCTTTTAGACAGCACTCTCCCTACTATTTGGTGACGATAATTCTTCATGATCAAAATGTAAATATAACGGAGAATATTAAATCATTAGAAAACCATTTGCATAATTTGAATTTTGAATATGAGGCAGTGCATACCGGACCTGTTATCAGGCGTGAGGAGGTATACAGAAATATGCTGATGGAAGATAGAAAGCGTATTTTTAACGCTTTATTTAATTTTGCACGTAGGTTGGATTTTAATTATGTCTGTACATATGTTGATAAAAACGAATGTGATGATGTTATAGCAATGACATCTAAAATTTCGAGAGGAATTGCAAACAAAATAAGCAGTAAATCCGGTTTCTTTGATGTATTTGACAAGATTGTTGTTTATTATGATAACGGACAAGTAGAGCTTACTAAAATTATTACTTCTGTGTTTAATGCATTTTATTCTCATGTGGAATTCAGAAAGGTTCGACCGGTTGATTATAAACTATTTCAGGTTGCTGATTTGCTATGCACTATTGAATTGTTGAGGTTAAAAGCGGAAACAAATAACCTTTCTAAATCTGAAACAGATTTTTTTGGTTCGGTGCGTTCATTTAAGAAAAACTATTTGAAACCGATTTTAAAGAAAAAAATATAATTTAAGTGAAAGGTTTTGATGTTGCATAGTTATTTACTATCTCACGGAATTATAAGTGGGGTGCAAATACTTTTGACGGGGTGCAAATTTCAATCGTGGGGTGCATTGTATCAAAGTTGACCGAGGATGTCATAATCGTAGGTTGATTTTGATACAATTTAACCTACGATTTTTTTGTACCCAAAATCGCACAGGCAAGCCACTTGTGGCGGTTTGTTTTTGTAAATCTCCGCCGGATTTTCGCAATTTTATGAGTTTATTTGGCGACACCTCTTCGCCTTTTTAAAAGTAATCGTATTTTTACCGGAGTATCCGTTTTTTTACCGCAGTATAAGTTTTTTTACTGTCTGATATAAATGTTAAAATAAAAGTACACAGTTTAAAAAAACAGAAAAAAACAGAAAAATACAGTATAATATGTTCATCCATATATATTCGGAGGATGTTCTATGTTATACAAATCAAATATTCCTGTTACAATAGAAATCAACACTGTTCAGGATTTATCTAAACTGGGGGCTTTTATGAATCACAATAATTTAAAAGTAAACAAATCTGAGATTGCTCGCAAGCTCA
>CASFSH010000323.1 GCA_949297205.1 uncultured Bacillota bacterium
ATAAATAAAAATGATTAATATTATATTTTGATAATTATATTATTACGGAAAGGAATGGTAGTATGGCAGAAACAGTGGGAAGCCGTGAGGTTTCCAAAACGGCAATAAAACTTGCAATGACTTCGGACAGAACAGAGGAAAGCAGATTTAAAGATGAAATGGCAAAAAAGGGGATTAAATGTGTTGCCATAGATTTCGGAGGAGAATTTACAAATTCTGTGACAAAAATAATAGAACGTTCGGTTGTGGCTTCAAAACGTGAAGGTGTTATTGGTGATTCTCATCCCGAAGAAGGGGCGGTTGCAGGTGCGGCGCATGAAGCAATAAGTCAGATTATGAATAAATGTACAGGTTTAAATGTGGGAGGGAAAATCGGAATTGCCCGGGGTGAATCTCATATTTCGGTTTGTATATTCTTTGCCGTGGGACTCCTGAATCTAAATGATATAGTAATAGGTTTGGGACACAGAGTTGCCTGATTGAGTACCAAAGAACAGCAAGAACTATTTTGTCTTTATATATATATTACCAATGCATTATTTTCTTTTTATAAAACTTTGGTAATTATGAAAATACAAAACAGTTGTAAATTTGGGGAAAAAATGTTATAATATAGCAAATGATACATATGAATAAATATTGTGCAGAAAGGTGTATGATTTATGAATAATGAGGAAATTATTGTTCTTGATTTTGGCGGACAGTATAATCAGCTGATTGCAAGACGTGTCAGAGAGTGTAATGTGTATTGTGAAGTTCTGCCATTTACCACTCCTATTGAAAAAATAAAAGAAAAAAATCCTGTAGGAATTATCTTTACGGGCGGTCCCAACAGCGTTTATGAAGAAAACGCACCTACATACAGTAACGAGATATATGAACTTGGAATACCTGTTTTGGGAATATGTTACGGAAATCAGCTTATGGCTCATGCTTTGGGCGGCAAGGTTTCAAGCGCCGAAAAAAGAGAGTATGGAAAAACAGAGATTACTCTGGAAGATTCCCTGCTTTTTGACGGAATTGAAAAAAACAATTCCTGCTGGATGAGTCACACCGATTATGTTTCTCAATTGCCTGACGGTTTTAAATCGGTGGCAAAAACAGGTGCAACACCTTATGCCGCATACGAAAATGCAGAAAAAAAATTATACAGTGTTCAATTTCATCCGGAAGTAAATCATACTCCGTTCGGAAAACAGATGCTGAAAAATTTTCTTTACAATGTATGTAATTGTAAGGGAGATTGGCTGATGTCCGACTATGCAAAAAATACTATACAACAGTTAAAAGAAAAAATCGGTGATAAAAAGGTTTTGTGCGCTCTTTCAGGAGGTGTCGACAGCTCGGTTGCCGCAGTTTTAATACATAAAGCGGTAGGAAAACAATTGACCTGTATTTTTGTGGATAACGGATTGTTGAGAAAAAATGAAGGCGATGAAGTTGAAAGCGTTTTCAAAAAACAGTTTGATATTAATATGGTAAGAGTTAACGCTCAGGACAGATTCCTCGGGAAACTCGCAGGCGTTACCTCACCTGAGAAAAAAAGAAAAATTATCGGCGAAGAATTTATAAGAGTGTTTGAGGCAGAAGCAAAAAAAATTGGTACCGTTGATTTTCTTGTTCAGGGTACAATTTATCCCGATGTTATTGAAAGCGGCGCGGGAGATGCATCAGTTATAAAAAGTCACCATAATGTGGGCGGTCTTCCCGACCATGTTGATTTTAAGGAAATTATTGAACCTCTTAGAAATTTGTTTAAAGACGAAGTAAGACAACTGGGTATCGAACTTGGTATCCCGGAAAATCTTGTGTGGCGTCAACCTTTCCCCGGTCCCGGTCTTGCTGTTCGTGTTATTGGTGAGATTACAAAAGACAGACTTGATATATTACGTGATGCTGATGCGATTTTCAGAGAGGAAATCGCAAAGGCAGGCCTTGACCGCAGTATTAATCAGTATTTTGCCGTTATTACCGATATGAAAAGCGTCGGCGTTATGGGCGACGGCAGAACCTATGATTATACCCTCGCTTTAAGGGCTGTTACAACAACCGATTTTATGACCGCTGATTGGGCAAGAATTCCTTATGACGTCCTTGAGATTTGCTCAAATCGCATCGTGAATGAGGTTAAACACGTTAACCGTATAGTTTATGATATTACTTCAAAACCACCGGCTACTATTGAGTGGGAATGACGAATCTGAAATCGAAAACCCAGTATTCATGCGGGTTTTCAGGGATTGACCTCTCGTTTTGATAACAATTTGATAACATCTTGAAACTTTGTAGTTATTCTGTATTGCGTGTGGTTTTGGAGTGCAGAG
>CASFSH010000324.1 GCA_949297205.1 uncultured Bacillota bacterium
TTCTAGCTTGTGATTCTCCTTCAAAAGCCTCCATTAAATTTAACGGATTAGAAATTGTGGGAAAAACCCCGGATGTTATAGTAAAACAGGGAATAACTCTTGTTCCTGAGGGAAGACGGGTATTCCCGAATCTTACCGTAAAGGAAAATCTTATTATGGGGGCTTATCTCAGAAAAGACAGGCTTGATCATGACTTTGAATATGTATTCAAGCTGTTTCCAAGACTCAAAGAACGTGAATGGCAGTATGCAGGAACTCTTTCAGGGGGAGAACAACAGATGCTTGCCGTTGCAAGAGCATTAATGAGCAAACCAAAACTTATTATGATGGACGAACCGTCACTCGGTCTTGCACCTTTGGTTGTTAAAAGTATTTTTGAAATAATAAAAACAATAAACAGTGAGGGTATTACGGTGCTTTTGATAGAACAAAACGCAAATATGGCATTGCAGATAGCACACACTGCATACGTTTTGGAAACAGGAAATATTACTATGAGCGGAACGGGTGCTGAACTGCTCTCGGACGAAAGAGTAAAGGAAGCATATTTGGGTAAAAACAAATGATTGACATTTGAGTTTGTTTGGTATATAATATATTGGTAAATTCGGTATTCAGCAAATATTTATTTGCTGAATACTGTTATGTATTGAATTTTTATGTATGGTTTACGGCAGTGTATGAAAATAAGCATTTTTGGATTTCATGTTTAATTTTGTACTGCCGGTATAAATCGGCGGAACGGAGGAAAATAATGAAAAGAAATTTGATTAGAGAAATTTATGCCGATATGGATTCCTTTGGAGGGAAAAAAGTTGTATTGGGCGGATGGATAAGAAATATCCGTGACAGTAAGGCTTTCGGATTTATTGATCTGAATGACGGAAGCTGTTTTAAATCGGCACAGGTGGTTTTTGAAAGAGAAAAAATCGCAAATTACGATGAAATAAGCAAGCAAAACATCGGTGCTGCAATAGTTGTTGAGGGAACGGTGGCTTTGACCCCGGAGATGAAACAGCCGTTTGAAATAAAGGCTGAAAAAATTACGGTTGAAGGTACTTCAACTCCTGATTATCCTTTGCAGAAAAAAAGACATTCGGTTGAATTTTTAAGAGAACAGGCTTATTTAAGACCGAGAACAAATCTCTTTTCTGCCGTATTCAGAGTAAGAAGTGAGGTTGCATTTGCAATTCATGAATTTTTCAACAGCAGGGGTTTTGTATATGTGCATACTCCGTTGATTACCGGATCTGACTGCGAGGGTGCGGGAGAAATGTTCAGAGTTACGACTCTTGACCTTGAAAATCCTCCGAAAACTCAAGACGGAAAAATTGACTGGTCACAGGATTTCTTCGGTAAGAGCACAAACTTAACTGTATCGGGACAGTTAGAGGGCGAAACTTTTGCTATGGCATTCGGAAATATTTATACATTCGGTCCTACTTTCAGAGCTGAAAATTCAAATACCGCAAGACATGCGGCAGAATTTTGGATGATTGAACCGGAAATTGCTTTTGCAGATCTTAATGATGACATGGAACTTGCATGGGATATGATAAAATATATTATAAATCATGTACTTAAAAATTGCCGTCAGGAACTTGAATTTTTCAACAGCTTTGTAGATAAAGAGCTTCTTGAAAGACTGGAGACTCTTGCTGCAAGCGATTATCAGAAAGTAACATATACAGAGGCAGTTGAGCTTTTGAAAAAGAGCGGAGAAACCTTTAACTTTCCTGTTGAATGGGGCTGTGATTTGCAGACGGAACATGAAAGATATATTACAGAGAAAATATTTAAAAAACCTGTATTTGTAATAGATTATCCGAAGGAAATAAAGTCATTCTATATGAGATTGAATGATGATAACAAGACAGTTGCCGCAATGGATTTACTGGTTCCGGGAGTCGGAGAAATAATCGGAGGAAGTCAGCGTGAAGAAAGATACGACGTTCTGTGTCAAAGAATTAAGGAATTGGGATTAAAAGAAGAAGACTACGAGTGGTATTTGAATCTCAGAAAATACGGCGGTACAAAACACGCAGGATACGGTCTGGGTTTTGAAAGAATAATTATGTACCTTACAGGTGTTTCAAACATCAGAGATGTAATTCCATACCCAAGAACGGTAGGAAACGCAGAATATTAATTTTATCTGTATATAATGCTCACTGAATAAATGCGATTTTCAATCGCATTTAAAAAAATTATGACTATTGTCAAAATTTTTCATGTAAAATCGAAGATTTTACATAGTTCGCATTGATAAAGTCTGCTGAAATAAATATTTTGGGGGCA
>CASFSH010000325.1 GCA_949297205.1 uncultured Bacillota bacterium
ATTAAAAAATATAATTTTTTACATTAAATTAACATTTATTTTATATAAATTTATGTCTAATCATATAAAAACCGTAAAATTTAACAATTTTTTTTAAAAATTGTTTTGCAATTTGTTAAATCATATGTTATAATAGTTTTGGAATAATGTAGTTTGTTGTTTTGTCTTTATTGCATTGTCAACTACATTCGTTTTATAACTGATAATAGCGGATGGGGCAAGGCAAATTTGCCTTGCACTTATCCTGAGTCAAAACTAATGATTTTTTGATATTTATGCTAATTTACTGTATATTACCGGATATAAGTAACAGGTATTATATTTTGATAAATCCGTATTGTATAATTTATTCGTATTTTCTTTAAAAACGGTTTACCAAAAAATTACTTCCAATGTTTACGGTACTTTTATTGTTTCGGTCCTTTTATTGCGAAACACTGCCTGTATCCTTATATTTTATACAAAACCATTCGGAGGAATACAAATTGGAAAAAATAGTAATTAAAGGCGGAAACAGACTTCACGGAGAAGTATGTATAAGCGGCGCAAAAAACGCAGCTGTGGCAATTATACCTGCATGTCTGTTGATAGATGGCAGCTGTCGTCTTGAAAACCTTCCAAATATTAAAGATGTAAATTTATATTTACAAATACTTAAAAATCTTGGTGCAAGCATAACATATATTGATAAAAACACTGTGGATATTGACTGTACTGATGTAACGTCAATAGAACCCGACAATGAAATGACCGAAAAAATGAGGGGATCTTCATATCTTATCGGTGCCCTTCTCGGCAGATCCAATAAGTGTATAGTTAAATCCCCCGGAGGATGTGATTTTGGTACACGCCCCATAGATCAGCATATTAAAGGCTTTGAAGCTCTCGGTGCAACCGTTGAAGTAAAATATGCAACAATTTATGCCCAGGCTGAAGAATTACGAGGTGCCAATGTTTATTTTGACGTTGTTAGTGTGGGTGCTACCATGAATGTTATACTCGGCGCAGTAAAGGCAAAAGGTCTTACAGTTATTGAAAATGCCGCAAAAGAGCCGCATATTGTTGATCTTGCCAACTTTCTAAATGCAATGGGTGCAAAAATCAGAGGTGCCGGAACAGACACTATAAGAATACAAGGCGTACCTAAGCTTCACGGAGGCACATATTCCATTATCCCCGATCAGATAGAAGCCGGAACATTTATGATTGCTGCAGCAGCTACTCATGGGGATGTTACATTAACAAATATTATTCCCAGGCATCTTGAACCCATTTCAGCAAAACTGATTGAAGCAGGTGCAAAAATAGAGGAATTTGATGACAAGCTAAGAGTGTATGTAGAAGAAGGCACAGTATTTAAAAAGATAAACTTTATTGCCCTTCCATATCCCGGATATCCCACCGATATGCAGCCGCAGTTAGTAACTTTTTTGTCTACCGTTAAAGGTACAAGCACTGCACGTGAAGGAGTCTGGGACGATCGTTTCAGATATGTGGGTGAATTGAACAGAATGGGCGCCAATATTACAGTAGAAGGTAAACTTTCAATAATAAACGGAGTCGACAAACTTATGGGTACAAGCGTCAGGGCAACTGATCTGCGTGCAGGTGCGGCTATGATTATTGCAGGACTTATGGCAGACGGTATTACCGAAATTCACGACATTTACCACATTGACAGGGGTTATGAGAATTTTGAAGAAAAGTTTATAAAACTCGGCGGTAACATAAAAAGAGTAGAAGTTATATAGTAAAATATATTGAAACGGATTTATATCTTTCGAGGAGCTGAACGGGAATGGTAAAAATGATACTGAAAATCATATGTTTTATAATGCTTTTCGTTATGTTTCTTTCTTTGTTCATTTTTATTGCCACCTTCTGTTCAAACGATTCAACAGGAGTTTTAGACTTAACAAATATAGTCAGATATTTTCTTTTGGGATTAATGATATTGTCCGGCATTATTGGGTGTATAACAGCTATAATAATAAAAAAATGATTTTTTGATTTTACAAAAAGCGGTATATTCCGCTTTTTTGTATGCCAGCAACTGAAAGGATTTTAATATGTTTTGTTCTCTTGTAAGCGGTTCGAGCGGGAATGCCTCGATAATAAAAAATAAAAACACCATTATTTTAATTGACTGCGGTCTGTCAGGAAAAAAACTTGCTACTATGTTAGATGGAATAGGCATTAATCCTCATAATATCAATGCCATGCTTATCTCTCATGAACATTCCGACCATATTACCGGTGCAGGTGTAGTATCCAGAAGATATAATATTCCCATATATGCTACCGCAGGAACGCATAAAAATCTAAACATAGGTCCTATCAGTGAGGAAAATATCCGAATAATAAACAAATGTGTTTCTTTTGAAATCGGAGATATTACCGTAAATTCATTTCCCATATCCCATGATGCTGCAGACCCTGTGGGTTACTCCTTTATCTGCGGTTCAAAAAAATATTCGATTGCTACCGATATGGGTATAATGACTGAAGAAGTGTTTTCCGCCATAAAAGGCAGTGATTCCGTTATACTGGAAGCTAATCATGATGTTGATATGCTCATGCACGGAGAATATCCGTATCAGCTTAAGCGAAGAATTCTCGGTGATTTCGGTCATTTATCAAACGATTCCACAGCAAAAACTGCTGTACGTCTTCTTGAAAACAACACAAAACACATTATGCTTTCGCATCTTAGTGACAAAAACAACGATCCTCTGATAGCATATAAAACCGTGGAATCGGAACTGATACGGCATGGTGCAAAAATAGGTTCTGATATCGGTCTATGTGTTGCCGGAAGATATGAGGTGTCGGAATTTATATGAATATAAATATTATATGTGTAGGAAAATTGAAAGAAAATTATCTTAAAGAAGCCGTATCGGAATATACAAAACGTCTATCCAGATTTACAAATATTAATATTATTGAACTTCCCGACCAGAAAATCCCTGAAAAATCAAATTCCAAAATTGAAGAAAAAATTCTTGAAAAAGAGGGTGACATGATCCTTTCAAAAATAAAAGAAGACAGTTATGTTATTGCAATGTGCATTGAAGGCACTTTGATTTCAAGCGAAAATCTTGCTCAGACTATGGACACTCTTGCACAGACAAAAAATAATATTTCTTTTATTATCGGAGGCTCTCTCGGCTTATCCGACAAAATAAAAAAACGTGCAGATATTAAAATAAGTTTCGGAAGAATAACTCTCCCTCATCAACTTATGCGAGTTATACTGTGCGAACAGATTTACAGGGCATTCAAAATTAATGCCAACGAAACATATCACAAATAAAATAAGTGCATGCCGTTTTTAAACATGCACTTATTTTATTTTATAAAAGCCTTAAATATTTCGGATAATGATTCTTTAAAATTCCATTTGAACCCTTTGCCCACCCTATAGGGTTATTATCCACCATTACCGCCGCATATCCCGTTATATCGGAATTTATGGTCTCTCCGTGAAGATACCTGTTTAACATCGGATCTTCTGCTCCAAATGAAACTTTATTTTTAAAATCACTGTATTTCAGTGCAAGAACAAGTGCATGGGACGGTTCGAACCTGTTTTTCTTTACTATCCCCAGATGAAGTCCCGCTCTTGCCAATTTTATTTTATCAGTATCTATGCCATGAGGTACAAGATACAAATTGTCACCAAACAATTCAAAACTTCCCTCAATATCCGTATTCAGCGTCTTTTTTTCAAATTCCTTGAACAGCTTTATACCAACATCTGTTCCGGGTTTTGGTTTTGTTTTAGGTATCCTGCGCTCTTCACTTTTTCCTTTCTTTTTAAGAACTGCAATAAAATGTCCCTCTCCTTTATTTATATGAGGAAAAATTCTTCTCGTTTGGGACATATCCCTTTCTGTTCCTATCCATTTTCCGTTACCCGGTGAAAACATATCCAATCCCGTATCCATTAATTCCATATCAGGATATTCTGACAATATATAATCTATAACTCCCTCATTCTCACAGGGTGCAAAAGTACAGGTAGAATATAAAATACATCCTCCCTTTCTTAACATTTTATAAGCACAGTCTATAATATGTTTTTGCCTTACTGCACAGGTTTTTGTATGGTTGATGCTCCATTCGGTAATTGCCTGAGGTTCTTTTTTAAACATTCCTTCACCCGAACAGGGTGCATCTACAATTATTTTATCAAAAAAATCTGTAAACCTGTCTGCAAGTTTTTCAGGACTTTCATTTGTAACTACTGCATTACTTATCCCCATCCGCTCAACATTTTCTGCAAGAACAGCACAACGTTTAGGTATAATCTCATTTGCCACAAGCAAACCTCTGTCAGACAGCTTGACTCCTGCCTGTGTTGCTTTTCCTCCCGGGGCGGCACAAAGATCCAGAATAAAATCCTCTTTGTTTATGCTGAGTGCTTCAACTCCCGCCATTGCCGACGGCTCCTGAAAATAACACATCCCGGCAAGGTGATACGGATGCTTCCCGTTTATTTTTTCCTTATCTGTATAATAACCGTAATCACACCATGGTATCTTATCATCTTCCGTATAGAATTTTTCAAATAATTTTTTTGTATTTTCTTTTCTCAGATTAAGTCTGATACCGGCATAGGGTATATCATTTTCAAAAGACTGTAAAAATTCTTCATACTCTTTTCCAAGCATTATCTTCATTCTGTCACAAAATTCAATAGGTAAATTCATTTTTCTCTCCGCTTTTCTTAATATTACAATATAGGTGAGAATAATCGGAAAAATCCATCCAGCATATAGCTTATGGGATGTTTCTTTTTTCGTTCTTCATAATCTTTCTGTGTGAGAGGTTTTGATTTTGCAATATCATTTAAAAATATAGATTTATTAAGCAATGCAAAATTTTTATCATACATAAATGCATTCAATTCAAAATGTAAAAGGAAGCTGCGCGTATCAATATTGGTTGTACCTATCGTAGTTACATCATCGTCACACACTATGGTTTTTGAATGAATAAATCCGTTATAACAATAAATACGCACTCCCGATCCGAGCAAATCTTCCGCAAAGGACAGTGTTGTGTGATAAACATACTTTTTATCCGGAATACCAGGTATCATTATCCTTACATCAACCCCGGATTCTGCCGCCAATCTTATAGCCGTCAGAAATGCCGAATCGGGTACAAAATAAGGCGTCTGTATGTATATATATTTTTTTGCACTGTTTATCATCTTCATCATTCCGAATTTTATTTCTTCGGCCTTTGAGTCGGGTCCCGCCGAAACTATCTGTACCGGCAGATTATTCGTTATATCTGTTTTTATACTGAAAAAATCTTTCATTTTCACCGACAGATTTTCCCCCGTTGAAAATTCCCAGTCGAAACAAAAATATTTTTGTACCTGAAATACTGCCTCTCCGGTAATTCTTATATGAGTATCTCTCCAGGGCGACGGTTTTCCCAATCCCATATACTCGTCTCCAAGATTCATTCCTCCCATATATGCTATCTGACCGTCTATAACAATAATTTTTCTGTGATTTCTATGATTTATCTTTGAAAAAGAAAACAGTCTTACAGGGAAAAATTCAGCTACATATACATTTTTTTCCTTTTTAAGCTTCTTAAAAATTTTGGGGTTGGTAAGCATTGATCCAAAGCCGTCATATAAAAATCGTATTTCAACTCCCTCCCTTGCTTTCTTTATAAGTGCATCTATAATTTTATTTCCAATTATATCATCACGGACTATAAAATAAAGCAGGTTAATATTTTTTCTTGCATTTTCTATGTCATTTAATACCGATACATATTTTTCCGCCGCATCGGTAAATACCTTTATCTCATTTTTTTCGGTATACGGACTTTTTGCAGCTAATCTGAAATAGTTTATCATATCATTGTACTTAAAATCAGATTTACTTCTGTCCGGATGATTTAACTGTTTATTAAGCTTAACATCTGACTTTGCCGCCATTTCTGATTTCTGCTTATATTTATTTTTTGTATGACGTTTTAAACCAAATCCAAAAATCAAAAAGATAATCGGACCTACAGCCGGAAGTGCTATAAAACACAAAATCCACGCCAAAGATACTATCGGATCTCTCCTTTGAAAACATACAATCATTATTATCAAAATAAAATTTACCACATAGCTGATTATCCAAAACAAATTAAAATAGTCCATTTTTGCAATCCTCTTCTGTTTCTTTATAAAAATCTCACAGCAATTTAATTTTTTCTTTTCTTTTGTTAAATAATAAATATATAACGGAACATAATATAACAGCAAAACACGTACCGGAAAAATCCACAAGTACGTCAGACACCATGCTTCCTCTTCCTTCAATAAATAATTGTATAAATTCATCAACAACCCCTGTTAATAATCCGCAAAACAGTACATATATTATTCTTTGATAATATTTTTTTATACAAATAAATGCTGCCGACAAAAAAACACTTTGCATGAAAAATTCAAAAATATGTGCCGTCTTTCGTATTATTTGCGTAACTATCTCCGGGTCAAAATTAAAAAAGCCAAGAAATATATTAACAAAAAATCCGCTTTCTTGTCCTGACTCAACAGCTGTTTTCATTGATCTTGTGAATATGAACACAGTTACCAAAGCTGTTAAAGCAAAAAACAGATAACTCAGTCTTTTATTCATAATTTTTATCTCCCATTATAAAAAACATTTGACTTTTCTATTATTTTATTATATCATATTATATATAACTTTACAATACACCATGATAAATAATTTATAAATAAATTTGTTTAAATCGGAGCAACGCTTCTGCTTTGCTTGTAAGGAGCAGAGATTGCGACAGATTGCAGCCTGTGCAGGGGGGCGTTAGCTCCTAAGAATTCCAGCTGGAGATTATAACTCCCACTGAAATTTTGAAATGGAACCTGCCGTCTTATGAGACGAGGGACATCTGCGCTTAGGTTATATTTAGGTTTTTATACTTATATTGTATTATTTTTTCAAGGAGGAAATTACATGGGAAATCTATTCGGGACAGACGGAATAAGAGGTATTGCAAATAAGGATCTTACTGCTGAACTTGCTTTTAAAACAGGACAAAGCGGTGCATATGTACTGACCAAAGAAACTACCAAAAGGCCTCGCATACTCATTGGCAAAGATACGAGAAAATCAGGTGATATGTTGGAAGCCGCTTTAACTGCCGGTTTATGCTCAGTCGGCGCAAAGGTTATTCCCCTGGGTGTTATCCCCACTCCTGCAGTTGCCTATCTTACAAGGCTTTACAAGGCTGATGCAGGTGTTGTTATCTCTGCTTCTCACAATCCGTGTGAATATAACGGTATTAAATTTTTCAACAGATACGGTTACAAACTCAGTGATGAAATTGAAAATGAAATTGAAGACTACATTGAAGGCAGAAAAACAAGTGAAAATCTTCCCACTCACGGCAAAGTCGGCTATGTTTCCGCTAATCATGCCGCTGTTGAAGATTATGTATCCTTTGCCATTTCCACCATTGACACCGATCTGGAAGGGCTCAAAATTGCAGTGGACTGCGCAAACGGTGCAAGCTATCAGACAGCTTTCAAAGCCCTTAATAAATTAGGTGCGTCGGTCGAGGCCATACACAACACTCCCGACGGCAAAAATATAAATGATATGTGCGGCTCCACTCATATGGAAAGCTTACAGCAATATGTCGTATCAATCGGCGCTGATGTAGGTATTGCATTTGACGGAGATGCCGACAGAATGCTTGCCGTAGATGAAAAGGGAAATCTTATAGACGGTGATCAGATCATGGCTATATGTGCAAAAGAAATGATGAAAGAAAACAAGCTTGCAAAAAATACCCTTGTTGCAACTGTTATGAGCAATCTTGGTCTGTTTATTGCCGGCGAACAAATGGGTATAAATATCCCCAAAACAAAGGTCGGGGACAGATACGTTCTTGAAGAAATGCTTGACAAGGGTTATATATTGGGCGGAGAACAGTCAGGTCACATTATTTTTCTTGAACACAATACAACAGGTGACGGTCTTGTAAGTGCATTGCAATTCCTTTCTGTTATGAAAAAAACAGGCAAAAAAGCCTCGGAGCTTGCAAAAATTATAACTGTTATGCCTCAGGTACTTTACAATGCAACTGTAAAACCGGAATACAAAAATTCCTATATGGACATAGATGAAATTGCATCTGAAATTAAAAACATTGAAGATGAATTTGCAGGTCAGGGCAGGGTTTTAATAAGACCTTCCGGAACCGAACCTTTGGTTCGTGTAATGATTGAAGGTAACGACAAGGACTACATTGACAAAAAAGCAAAAAATCTTGCACAGCTTATTCAAAAGCTATGTA
>CASFSH010000326.1 GCA_949297205.1 uncultured Bacillota bacterium
AAGGCTAATGCAATGATTAATAATTTTATGTTTGATTTACTTATTTTATTAAATCTCAATCAGGTAGCTTCGTATTCTCATTATTCAAAGGTTCACGCTGCAATTACTTTTATACAGGATAACCTGACAAGTAACCTATCAAATTCCGAATTGGCGGCATTGTGCAATTTAAGTGAACCGTATTTCAGAAAATGCTTTAAACTTGCAACAGGACTTTCTCCCGTAGAATATAAAAATTATATAAGAATAAAAAGAGCTTGCGAATGTTTGAAAAACGGTGATGAATCAATTGACCGTGTTGCTACTGTTGCAGGATTTATAAACGTAGGATATTTTTGTGAAACATTTAAAAAAATAATGGGTGTAACACCCTCATATTACAGAAAACATATGTAAAAAATTTTTGGAGAAACGTTATGTATTGGCATGATGAGGTAAAAGAGAAGATAAAAAGAAAAAATAAAATACTTTTTAGAAAAGACTCCGAATTTCTGTATGAATTAAACAAATTGCTCAAAAATCAAAATAAACGTATAATTACTCTATGGGCATTTGATTTTGCAGAAGAAAGTATTAATTATTTTGAAAAAAAATTCCCATTTGAAAAAGCACCACGCAATGCATTAAAATCTTCAATATTATGGGCACAGAGTAAAATAAAAATGCCCCAGGCAAAACAAGATATTTTAGCTTGCTATGCATTTGCAAAACAAATATCTGACCCTGAATACATTGCTTTATGTCATGCAATAGCTCAAGCATGCAGTGTTGTTCATACTACAGGTCACGCTATGGGTTACCCTATATATGAATTAACATCTTTGGTTAACAGATACGGTTTAGATAATTGCATTAATAAAATAGAATTAAGGAAAAGAAAGTATATTGACCATCTTCTATACCATCGTAAAAACTATACTCAATATAAAGGAGAATGGGCATCATTTATGTAAAACCATTCTTTATTTTCAGCATATTAATATACAAAATTTTAACAGGCGGTGATTTTATGAATATTATTAACTTTGGATCATGCAATATTGATTATGTTTATAAGCTTTCTCATTTTGTAAAGCCGGGAGAAACAATAAAATCGGATAATCTTAATCGTTTTCCAGGAGGTAAGGGATTAAATCAATCCATAGCAGCCGCAAGAAGCGGATTAAAAGTATATCATGCCGGTTGTATCGGAAAAGATGGTGAGTTTTTAAAAAACGTTCTTACCGAATCTCATGTTGATATTACTTATCTAAAAATATCCGATGTTCAGACAGGTCATGCAATTATACAGGTAGACGATAAAGGTGAAAACTGCATCATTCTATACAGCGGTTCAAATTATATGCTTGACAAAGATTACATTGACTATGTTTTACGGGAATTTTCATCAAACGACATTGTACTTTTACAAAATGAGATAAACAATGTTGAATATATAATTGAATCCGCATATAAAAAAGGTATGGCTGTAATACTTAACCCTTCACCATTTAATAATGCACTGACAAAGGTAAATCTTGATATGGTTTCTATTTTAATGCTAAATGAAATAGAAGGCTTTGAATTTTCAAGAGAAACAGAACCCACAAAAATTTGCAATTACTTCAAAAGCAAATATCCAAATTTAAAAATAGTATTAACTCTCGGTTCTGAGGGAAGTATTTACAGTGACAAAAATGAAACAATATTTTGTCCGTCTTTCTCTGTACCGGTTATAGATACAACTTCAGCCGGAGATACATTTACAGGATATTTTATCTGCGGAATGATTAACGGGATGAAAACATACGAAACATTAAAATTTGCGTCTGCCGCTTCCGCTTTGGCGGTTTCCAAAAACGGTGCTTCATCCTCTATTCCTTATAAAAGTGAAGTCGAATCAGCAATTAAGAAATTAGTACCAAACAAACAATGCTTAATACTGCCACAGAAATAAACTGTTTATAGATATTTTCCGGTTTACATAGATTATATTTTGACAAAACAATAAATTATAAAAGGAGACAAAAAATGAAGAAAGAACAAATGCTGAAAAATCTGAATGTACCTGATCATCCCATTGATGTCATCCTTGACACAGATGCTTACAATGAGATTGATGACCAATTTGCAATATCATATATGATTCAATCTTACGAAAAACTTAATGTAAAAGCATTGTACGCCGCACCGTTTCATAATCAAAAATCAACAGGTCCAAAAGACGGCATGGAAAAAAGCTATAAAGAAATACATAAAATACTTAAATTAATAAAAAAGGATTTTCCTGTTTTTGAAGGATCATGTTCTTATTTGCCGGATGAAACAACATTTGTTGATTCTGAAGCCGCACGGGATCTGGTATCAAGATCAAAAGCTTATTCACCTGAAAATCCTCTTTATATTGTTGCAATCGGTGCAATAACTAATATTGCGTCTGCATTGCTAATAGACCCCAAAATCGCCGAAAATATAGTTATTGTTTGGTTAGGAGGACACTCACTTGAATTTCATGACACAAAGGAGTTCAATATGTGGCAGGACGTTGCGGCAGCAAGAGTTGTTATGAAAAGCAATACACCTTTTGTGCAATTACCATGTATGGGAGTAGTAAGCGGATTTACAATATCAGAACCAGAACTTACCAAATGGCTGTGCAAAAAAAATGACCTTTCCGATTATCTTGCTCAAAATACAATTGATGAGGTTAAAACATATTGCGACAGCGAAATATGGACAAGAGTAATCTGGGATGTAACAGCTGTTGCATGGCTTTTAAACGATAACAACCGATTTATGTCTTCACGACTCATTAATACACATCTACCAGAGTATGACGGCAAATATTGTGATAAACCAATTGAAAAATTAATGAGATATGTATATTATATTGACCGAGATACACTCATGCGTGATCTGATAAAAAAAATAACCTCATTTTAAAAATGAATACTCTTATATGCACTTCAAAAAATTTTTTGAGGTGCATAATATTTTTATAAAATTATTATTCTTTACTTAGTGTTCAGATATGCTTCAAGTGCTTTTGCAAACTGATCGGGACATGAAGTTCCTTTTCCTCCGCAATTTGTACCTTTTAATCTCCTAATTACTTCTGTAACTTCCATTCCCTCCACAAGGCTTGAAATACCCTTTAAATTTCCATTGCATCCTCCGGTAAACTGAACATTTTTTAATTTTTCATCCTCCACTTCAAATGCAATTTTAACCGAACAAACTCCTCTTGGAGAATAAGTATAAGCTGCCATTTTTTTATTCCTTTCGTAATATTTTATATTTTTTTTTAAAAAAGTATTGACAAAATTAATTTTTTGATGTATTATATATACATACTTACATTCACACATGGATAAGGCACAGATAATGATATTGTTTCAAAGTTTTTACTCTGCGATGATATTATTTCTGTGCTTTATTCATTTTAATTATTGATGCTATTCTTTTTCTTACATCAAGATACATCTTTATCATAGTTTTTTTCCTTACTTGTTTTTTTGAATATTTTATAAATTCCCTGTCATTGGTTTTTATTACTTTACTATCCTTTATAATTGCCGTTGCAACAGCTATTATCATATCATCCGTAATTCCGTATTCATTAATTATCTGGTTATCTCCCCGAAGAATATAATCATTTTTTCTTACAGCTATAATTCTGTGAAGAACAAATTTACCATTTCTTCTTTTGTAAAATACAATATCATATTTTTTCAACTGTCCTGAAACCGGTGACAATTCAACCTTGTCCTCTCCCTGTATTATAATCGGAAGCATACTTGTTCCTTTAGGCTCTATAATTACTTTTCCGCCTTCAGAAAATTTTTTTCTGATTATAGGTTCAAGCTGTTCATATGTTAAATTCATTGAATTTCACCCCTCATAAAATCATATGCCGTTAAAACTGCCTCTTCGGAAATATCACACTCTAAAACATAAAAAGAAACAGAGGACAAAAATTTATTTAACAGTTCGAAAAATTTAATTCTAAGCTGTGGATTTGCAGGTATTGTTACCTGATTTATCATAAGTTTAAAACACTCATTGGAATTTAATTTTCGGATTCTGTTAACATCCGACTGAACAACAAAACAACCGCATCTTACTCTGACACGTTTATTAATATGCTTTCCTTCTTTTCCGCCCCACGGATTTCCATATGCATATATCTCATTATTAATAATTCTTATAATAGGCTTGTCCCCATTTATTATTTCCGCCCGTCCATGGAAATATTTTTCCCACAACATTGCGTGAGTTGATTTTCCGGCACCGCTTTTTCCGAGAAACATATAACCCTGATTATCAAGAGCAACAACAGAAGAATGAACAAATATTCCGTCATATAACAATATTTCTTCTGAAATATGCCTGAAAATACATATTAATTCATAATATACCTCATCATATCCCGGATATTTTTTTTGTTCCTCTTTAATTTCATCATCAGTTATTTTAATTTTTACATCAGCCGATACATCAGACAAACATATGTAGTCTTTTAAATAAATGTCTGTTTTTTCAAACTTAGTATCTATATCCCAATATAAATCAAACAGCTTATAAATCAAAATATCACCTACACATATGAAATAATAACTTCACAATTTCCGTATATTGTAAACTCTGCGTCCTGTGCCGGTATAAAGATACTGTCACCCTTGATAAATTCCGTTTTATGATTATTGAGTATCAATTCTCCGTTTCCCGAAACAACAATAACCGATTTAAAACAGTTTCTACTTATACAAATATTTTTTTTACCCGATATTTCTTCTTTCTCTACAGTAAAATATTTACATTCGGCAAGTATATTATTATTAATTCTATATTTTTTTGGCGGTTCTGTTTTTGAAACGGCAACAGCTTGTTCTATGTGAAGAGGACGGGTATTTCCGTCTTTATCCTTACGGTTATAATCATACACACGATAGGTTGTATTGGAATTTTGCTGTATTTCACATATAACAATGCCCTTTCCGATTGCATGAACAGTTCCTGCCTCTATAAAAAACACGTCACCTTTTTTTACCTGCACCTTATTAAGTATATCGAGCAATGTGTTATCTTCTATTGCTTTTCTAAACTCTTCTGAAGTTATTTTTTTCTTAAATCCATAATACAAAAAAGCTCCATCATCGCAATCGAGTATATACCACATCTCTGTTTTACCATACTCTCCGTTATGTTTTAAAGAGTATTCATCATCAGGATGCACCTGAATGGAAAGATTATCCTTTGCATCTATAAATTTAATTAGAATGGGAAAAAAATCAAACCTTTTGGCATTGCATCCAATAACGTTTTCAGGATTTAACTTTATATATTCAGATAAAGTCAGGCCTTTATATTCACCATCCGAAACAATACTTTCCCCATCTTTGTGTGTAGATAATTCCCAGCTTTCGGCAACCTTATCAAGACTGCTTTTTTTATTGTATTCTCTTTTTAGTCTGTCTCCGCCCCAAAGATAATCTTTAAATGCCGGGGATAATTTTACCGGATCTAAGTTACTCATTTTTTCTTCATCCCTTATTAAATAAAATACCTTAAATTATTTGTTTGATAATTCCAAATGAAAGTAAACTCATTATCAAACCTGCAGTAAGAACTCCAAGTACGATCCAATGAAAACACTCTCTTCCTTTCATTCTTAAAAGCACAGCGATCAAGCTTCCGGTCCATGCGCCTGTTCCGGGCAGTGGGATTGCCACAAACAAAAACAATCCCACCTTACCGTACTTTCTTATCTGATCAGATTTTGACAAAGCCTTATTCTCTATTTTTTCAACAAATTTTTTCATACGTGTTTTTTTCAATAATTCAAACACTTTATCTACAAATAAAAATATAAAAGGTATGGGAAGTATATTTCCCAATACAGCAACAATATATGTTGATAAAAATTCCATTTTCAAAAATCCTGCTGCAAGTATAGATCCTCTCAATTCCAATATAGGAAGCATTGAAATAATGAAAACAATCATTTCCTTTGGAATTTTACCCGAAAACAAGTCAATAATAGATGTAACAAGGCTATCTGTCATAAATCAATCTCCAATCATCTTTAATTTTTTATACAAATATTATTATATATCATATTTATATAAAAATCAATCATTTTATTACTTTTGATACTTTTTTGTAAACTAAAAATGTAATCAGTGATAAAATTAATCCTTTTGCAATATTAAACGGTACTATAACTGTTAATATAATATCAATGTAAGTTTTAGCATCAGCGCCCTGCATATACAATGGCAACATAATAAATCTGTTCGCAAATGCTCCTGCAATAACCATCGCGGCAACTCCGCACAATAATGCAGCAATTGCACCTTTAATGTTTTTATGGTATTTGTATACTAAACCGCTTACCAGACATAATATTCCGTTAATAGTGAAATTTGCCAGTTCTCCGACAAAACCTGTTGATGATGCAAAGCAATGAAGTACATTTTTAATTAGTTCTGCTAAAACACCCCACAGCGGTCCATATGCAAGGGATAAAATCAACGGCGGTAAATCAGATATTTCTATATCAAGAAATCCTGACACCTTATACGGTACGATCAGCTGCAAAATAAATGAAATCGCAGAGAATATACCTACTGATACTATAAGTTTTGTACTTAAAAAATTTTTTTTGTTTTTTAATGATGTTTCCATTAAAAAAACCTCCTATAAATAATTATTTTTTGTATCTCATAGGAGTGAACAAAGAACAAAAAAACCCCGGAAGGTATACTTCCGGAGTAATGCACTCATTGCTCATCTTCTTTCATCCGGACTTTAACCGTCGGTTCCGGAATTTCACCGGATCAACCAATAGGCTCGCAGACTTTACTGCCGGTAGAGAATTTCACTCTGCCCCGAAGATACTTTAATAATTATACTATATAGCCGCAATGTTTGCAATAGAATTTCATGAATTTTAAATACATTTGTATATTTATAAAAGAAAACAAGTGAAATATTTTCTTTTTTGTGTAATATACCAAAAGTCGTTGTTGTTAGATCAGATATTTATCTGTACAAAGACTCTGCATCTACCAATTCTATATTATTTTCCGGTCCGAGTGCATCAACTGCTTCCTGCGGATTATCAACCTTTATAACTACAGTAGCACCTTCTTTATTTTTTCCGATAAATGCATAAATATATTCTACATTAATTCCTTTATTTTCAAGAGTTTCCAATGTATGTGTCAATCCACCGGGTTTGTCTTCAACTGTAACTGCAATTACATCGGTACATTTTACTATCATTCCTGTTTCTTTTATGACTTCCACTGCTTTGTCAGGATCATTTACAATCATTCTTAACACACCGAAATCAGTGGTATCTGCAATTGTCAAAGCACAAATATCAATATCGTTTTTTCCCAATACATCTGTCAATTTTGAAAGTTTTCCCAATTTGTTCTCAATAAATACCGAAATTTGCTTAATAAACATATAAAAACCTCCCTTATAACTTTCTGTTATCAATTACTCTTTTTGCTTTTCCTTCACTTCTTACAATAGATTTAGGTTCGACAAGTGTCACTTTTGCTGATAAGCCCAATACACTCTTTAGGTTATCTTTTATTGTCTTTTCTATCTTTTCAATTGATTTTACATCATCTGAGAAAATGTCTTCCGACATTTCAACTTGAACCTCCAAAGTATCGGAATTATTCACTCTATCAACAATAATCTGATAGTTGGGTGTAACATTTGCTCCCAAACGAAGCAATACTTCTTCAATTTGTGACGGGAATACATTTACGCCTCTGATAATCAACATATCATCTGTACGTCCTGTAGGCTTATTCATTCTTATAAATGTTCTGCCGCACTCACAGCGTTCATAGTTCAAAGAACAAATATCTCTTGTTCTGTAACGTATGACAGGGAATGCTTCCTTTGTTATAGTAGTGAATACAAGTTCTCCAGTTGAACCCTCCGGCAGTACTTCTCCTGTATCCGGATCAATAATTTCCGCAATAAAATTATCTTCATTAATGTGCATACCTTTTTGACATTCACATTCATATGAAACACCGGGTCCCATAATTTCCGAAAGACCGTATACATCATGCGCTTTAATACCCAGCTTATCTTCAATTGCTTTTCTCATATCTTCAGTCCATGGTTCTGCACCGAATACACCTGCTTTTAAACTGAGTTTATCCTTTACGCCCATTTCTTCCACTGTTTCTCCAAGATATAAAGCATAAGAAGGGGTACAGCATAAAATTGTGGATTTAAAATCAATCATTGTCTGAATTTGTCTTTGTGTATTACCGCTTGATGTAGGAACAACAGTTGCACCGATGTGTTCGGCACCGCCATGTGCACCAAGACCTCCGGTAAACAATCCGTATCCATAAGATACCTGAACGATTGACTCATCACTTCCGCCTGCAGCAACAAGCTGTCTTGCCATACATTCATCCCATATTTTAAGGTCATTTCTTGTATAACCTACAACAATTTGTTTTCCTGTTGTACCACTCGATGCATGTATTCTGACAACGTCCTTTAAAGGTACGGCAAACAATCCGTATGGATAGTAATCTCTTAAATCCTGTTTGTATGAAAACGGCAGCTTTGAAAGATCTTCAACACCCTTTATGTCTTCAGGCTTTAAACCCTTTGCATCCATTCTCTGACGGAAAAGCTCTACATTCTCATACATTCTTTTTACTTGCCATACTAATTTTTCACTTTGAATTTTTTTTATCTCGTCTCTGTCCATACATTCTTTTTCAGGTTGATATATCGACATTTTACATCATTCCTTTCTGTAAATAAATTTATTTTATATTGTTTTATTTAACAATATTATTTACTAAAATAACTCCGTAACCTTCAATTTCTTTTGTGTCTTTTTCACTGAACATATCATAAACCGTATACGGTAAAGACATTTTTTTATCCGAATAATTTAACAGAATACTATATTCCGTATAGTTGAATGCTTCAATACAATCATTAAGGTTATTAAAAGGTATATCAATATGATTTTTTATTATATCTTCATATACGCAGGCTGTGCTTTCATTAAAATACGTACCGAGATAATATACATTTTTATTCTTAACAAAACACGGTTTACCTTTATGAGTACCGCCGCTGAACACTGCGATAGGTTCTGCTTCCTTAACATTTAAAACTTCATAATAAGTTGATGCTTTTATCTGCTTATTGTTAAATTCTATTATCTGTTCCGAATATTCGGGAATATATGTAAACCATTCAACCTCAGCACCTACCAATTCAGAAAATACTCCCGGAGGAGTTTTACGGTAATATTGATTGTTTGTATCTTTCGTTCCGCTTCTTGCAGACAAAATCACTATTCCTCCGTTATCAGCAAAAGCTTTCAGATTATCAGCCGTTTCTTTTGTTGCTATAACCATATGAGGAACTATCACAACCTTATAATCCGAATTATTTAAATCAATCGTATCATAAATGAAATCGCATTTTATATTCCGTCTATTCAAATAATTATAAATTGCATTTGAGTCATCACCAGCAAAACTTTCCACCTGATTATTGCATACATTATGATATTCACAAAGAATAGCAACCTGATTTGTGCTTTTTAGATTTAATAATACTTTTGAATGTTTTGTCAGTTCTTCTGCTATTTTTTTAATTTCTCTGCTTCTATAATTTTCT
>CASFSH010000327.1 GCA_949297205.1 uncultured Bacillota bacterium
TTTTAAAAAGAAAATTAAATATTATGGTATGCAGTAATTGTCAAAAACAGGCATTGCTTCCTCATTCCATGCTCTATCATGATAAGCAAAAAAAACTTATGATATCCTTTTCTCCATGCATTGATCCTGCTGAAAAAATGAGGATTTTTGCGGAAATGAAAACATCATTTTAAAAGTCGTGAGAAATTAATAATTTTGAAGATTACAATCTCAGGTTTGTATGGAATTATGACGATTTGATGGAAAAGATACTGATATTCGATAAAGGTCTGCATGACAAGGTGACAGAGGTATTAAAGGTTTTAATACTTATGCAGGAGCCTGAAAAAGCAAATGACAGAATAGGAGTTTTTGGAAAAATCGAAAATGATGAGATAGAATTTTTAATTCGTGATAAAAAAGAACAGCAGTTTTACACATCAAGAATCCCTATGTCATCATATGAAACAATTAAAGAACAGCTAAGGTTGAGTGGTGTAAAGTACAAAAGCTTCAATTGGGAAATTGTAGATATTGATTATGGTGCAAGCCTGTTAAGAGGCGTTAATAATATATTGTAAAATAGGTTTTGAAAGGAAATTTAACGTAATGAAAAAATTTATTGCTTTATTTATGATTGGTGCAATGTTATTGTCGGTGTCGGCATGTAAAAAGGAAGAACCAAAACAGCAGGAAAATTCCACATTGCTTGAATATTATGAAAATGATGAGGCTTATTTTGATTATAAAACAAATCACTATAAATTCAGAATGCCTATTTACTGGAAAGGCAAATTTATGACACTTGTTTCGGCACACAGGGAAGATTTCTATTTGCAGAGTGCTTATGATGCAGACGGAACCGGACTTGCGTTTTCAATACTTGAATATGAGGACGAGAGTTATAAAAAAGAGCTTGAAAATTATACTTATCTCTGCTATGATGAGAGATTTGAGCTTCACTATATATTGGTTGAACCGGAAGAAGAGCTGTGCCCTCAGGAGTATTTGGAGGAATATCAGAAATTAAGAAAAATAGTCGGCATAGTAAAGAGCACATTCAAAGCGGAAATGTAAAACAGAAATTTAATAAAACACATAAATGACAAAAAATTGATATTTTGTCATTTATTTTTTATATTAATATACTTTAACTTATGCTATAATCAAAACAAAAATAAATCACGGCAAATTTTATGCCACAAAATATTGATAACGGAGGAAATGTTATGAAGAAATTTAAAATTGGCTTACAGTTATTTTCTGTACGTGACGAAATGGATAAAGATTTTGAAGGAACATTAAAAAAAGTAAGCGAAATGGGATATGAGTATGTAGAGTTTGCAGGATACTATGGAAAAACAGCCGAAGAAATCAAGGAAATTCTTGATAAATATAACTTAAAGGCAATTTCAGTGCATCAGAATTATGAGTTTTTCATCGGTGAAGACGCACAGAAGAATGTTGATTTCTTAAAAACGATTGGTGCCGAATATGCTGCAATTCCATGGATGGGTTTGGAAAAGCACAAAGGAACCGACTTGTATGAACAAACAGTAAATGATATAAAAAAAGTTGCAGACTTGTTATCTAAAAACGGTATACAGTTATTGTATCATAACCATGAATTTGAATTTAAAAAGTATGAAGATAAATTCTATCTTGAATGGCTGCTTGAAGATACACAAGGGAAAATGCTTCCTGAGCTTGATACCTGCTGGGTACACTATGCAGGAAATATTCCTCAGGAATATATGTTAAAATATAAGGGAAAGTTGCCGGTAGTTCATTTAAAAGACTTTGAATGTAAACAATTTATGGCAGGACCTGTATATGGTCTTATTGATGAATCTGGAAAAGAAATGAAAAACAATACACGTGAGGATAACGGATTTGAATTCAGACCGGTTGGTGACGGAAAGCAGGATGTTGCTGCAATTCTTAAGGCCGCTGAAGAATGTGGTTCCGAGTATATCATAGTTGAACAGGACGGCTTTACCGGAATCGAACCTATGGATGCCGTTAAAAAGAGCAGAGATTATTTAAAATCACTTGGTCAATAATTTGGAATTATTTAAATATAATATCATATTGGAGAAGAAAAATGGAAATTATAAAACCAGGAATGTTCGGAACTAGCTATTCTGCCGATACCAAAAGACGTCTGTTTGACTTTTATAATCATCAGATGCTGACAAAAGGAATAAGACCTGATTTTTTGTTTATAGGTGATTCAATAACGGAGTATTGGGATTTATATTTATATTTCCCTAAGGCGGGATTTATTGCAAATCGTGGAATAGGCGGAGATATTTCTTCTATAATTTTGAAAAGATTTGATGCAGACGCACTGCAGTTAAAACCGCGGAATATAATATATCTTGCCGGGTGCAATGATTTAATGGCTACACATTATGATTTTTGGTGGAAATGTCCGGGCAGGGATGAAAAAGAAGCAAAAGAAGAATTGTTATATAATACCGAAGCAATAATAAAGAAATGTAAAGGTATAAATTTATATGTATGTTCTGTCTTGCCATCATCTCTTTGCGTTCCTTATGATGCACAGAAATTTAATGATAATATTGTGGAAGTAAATGAAAAAATACAACAGTTGTGTAAAAAATATTCTGTTGTATATATAGATTATCACAGTGCATTATGTGCCGCTGACGGTAAGACCGTAAAAGATAATATAACGTATGATGGCATCCATCCTACACCTGAAGGCTATGAAATTATGGCAAATGTTTTAAAAAAACACGTAAAAGGAATTAAATAATGAAAAAAGCAATCCAATTTTTAAGGATTGCTTTTTTGTGAATAAAATTTTAAATTAAAGAGTAGAACGAAATTTTTTTGGGGATAATCCTGTTTGTTTTTTAAAAAAAGAAGAAAACTGGAAAGGGTCTTTATAACCCATAATTTCTGCTATTTCTGATATGTTTTTATCGGTATTGAGTAATAAATCAGAGGCACGTGAAATTTTTATGTTATTAAGGTACTGTTTTGGTGAAATTCCAGAGTGCTTTATAAACAGATTATATAAGGAACGGCGGTCTATTGAAAGAAATTTTGCGGTATCATCTATAGTAACCGATTTATTAAAATTGTTTCTCATATATTCTTCTGCAGCAACAAGAAGTTTTCGTGTTTTTGTTTCTATCTGCATTTCTTTCTGATTTTCAAGTGAGTGAAGCATTCTGTAAAAATAGCTTTTTGCGGTTATTTGCGATAATATCTGAGGAGGATCGGTGAGGACCGATTCAACATCCGGATACAAGTCAGATAATTCTATGTAAATCTTTTCAAGCTCCTCAATATCGTATACTGATACGGAAACAGGTGGATTTGATTGTTTTAATTTAAGATCCTCCATTAATTTATCAGAATGCATACCGTCAAAAGCGGCACCTATGCAAAAACAGTCTGCACTTGGTGCGTAATCATGATTGTTTGTTGAAGAAGAGGATAAAACACATTGACCTTTGAAATAAGTTTTGCCGCAGATTCTCAATGAACCGGAAATAATAAACTGTAAAATATAACAAGGGGTATCGCTGCCTATAAAGTTACTTGTATTTGCAAAAAGAAATCGTACTCTCAGTGACGCATCACCGTCTGAAAGCGACACATAATAAAACTCTTTTTTTGACATTTTCATCCCACTCTTTTTTTGTTCTCATTTTAACATATTTATTAGTCATTTTACAATGGAATTTCAAAAAAAAATGTGTTATATTTTTATTATAAGAAAAAATGCATAATATAATAACGATTTTAGACTTTAAAATTGAACAAAATGATTGAAAATGAATGAAAAAAATTTATATTATTATTTTTTCCCAAAATAATATTTTTTGTGTAAATTTTTTACAAGGAAAGGAAAATATTTATGAAAAAAATTTTGTTGTTTATATTGTCTGCTTTGATAATGACACAAACTGCTTATGCGGAATTTAACGACATATCAGATGATCCGGCAAAGGATAAGATTGAATATCTTGCACAAAAGGGTATTGTCGAGGGTGTCGGGGATAATTTGTTTGCTCCCCAAAAAAAAGTAACAAGAGCGGAATTTGTTTCGATGATAAACAGGGCAATGGGATATAACCAAGGTATTGCCAATGAATTTTCTGATGTAAATAATTCCGATTGGTTTTATAATGATGTAAACATTGCAGTAAATATGGGATACATAAACGGATATGAAGATAATACCTTTAAACCCAACGGATTTATAAATCATGAACAGGCAGTAAAAATTTTGGTTGAAATATACCAAAGTAAATATGATCTTTCCCCATCCGGTGATATGGCAACATATTTTTCCGATTATTATGATATATCCGATTGGGCAAGAGACTATGTTAAAAAAGGCACAATGTTAAGTTTTGCAAAGGGATATAATGATATTTTACTGTTTGAGCCTTTGCTTGAAATAAACAGATCACAGGCGGCTGATATGATTTATTCTTTAATAAACACATTGGAGATAACAAAAAAAGCCGATATTTAATTAATGTTATGATTATGTGAAAGGAAAGATATGAACATGAAAAGAAAATTAATTTCGTTGATTTTGATGTCATCTATGATGTTTTGTTCCTTGCCTGCTTTTTCTGCGGAATATGAGGATATTGTAATAACGGTGGATTCAGGAGAATTTTCGTCAAACGGAAGTTTTAGTGGTTCGTCATTAAAGGGATATAATGATACGAGTTCGGTATATGATGCGGAAGACGATTCGGCAGAGGCAATATTTTCTCCCATGCTATTAAACGGAGGAAAATATGAAATTTTTTACTACAATCTTGTATATTCAACAAATGCCGATAAAATTGAGGTTTCTGTCTATGTTGATGACACGCTTATGAATTCGGTTGAATTAGCGCACAAAGAAGGAGAATCCGGTTTGGTAAGTCTTGGAGAATATCAGATTCCTGCCGGTAACAGGTCAAAAGTGGTTGCAAAAAAAGCAACTGCAAACGGATTTATAAGACCTAATGCCGTTGTATACAGATTAATTGAAAAGGATGACAGTGCTGAGGCTTTGGTAGAAATAAATGACGGTGAATATCCCGGCTATTCGGTAAAGGAATTAAAAAGCCGTGACATTACTTTGCCCGAGCCGAAAGAAAATGCATTTAAAATATATATGTCACCCGAAGCCACAGGCGGTGACGGAAGTTTTGAAAAACCTTATGGAACGATGGTAGAACTGCAAAATGCTTTAAGAAAATATAAAGATGAGGGACTGTATCAGAACGAAGGCATTTGTGTATTGTTCAGAGAAGGTGTATATGCGTTGTCCGAAACATTTGTAATAGGAGAAGAAAGTTCGGCTTCAGAGGATACTCCGATATTTTATATGCCGTATGAGGACGAAAAAGTTGTGTTTACCGCAGGAAAAAATATTTCTTCCGATTTAATGAAAAAGGTGACGGATGAGAGTATATTAAATAAAGTTCCGAAGGAAGGCAGAGAACATTTGTATGAAATAAATCTGGCTGATGCGGGAATTTACAATGTCCCCAAAATGGACCTTGTAAACAGCACTCCATATATTTTGGTAATGGGAGATAACAGAGGAACACTTGCAAGATGGCCGAATGTCGGTTACGGAAAAACCGGTGAGATTATTGATACAGGTGCAAGATCTGATTCCGGACCGAGGAAAAAAGGATTTACATATGAAATATCTGACGCAAGACAATTAAGATGGGCAGATGAGGAAAATGGCTGGTTAAACGGATATTGGATGACGCCTTATACAATTAACTATGCAAGTATTGCAGATGTTGACGTTGATAATATGAGAATTGTTGGGCGTGACTGGAACGGTCTTGGAAATTACGGATATGCAAGATATTTTGCTGAACATTTGTTATCTGAAATAGATACAGAGGGAGAATGGTACATAGACTATGACAATAACAAATTGTATCTTTATCCGTTCACCGATTCAATGGGTGAGGACTTAAAATTTGCTTCTCAGAATTTTGAAGTTATAAAGTTTGGCAACACAAAGAATGTTGTTATGAAAAACATTGACGTTGAAGTAGGAGGAGCGGCAGGAGTCGTATTTTCCGAAAACAGCGAAAACTGTATGTATATAGGCGGTGAAGTACGTTATGTGTCGGGTAACGGTATTTCATTAAACGGCTATAATAATACAGTAAGAGACTGTGATGTTTCGTATGTGGGTGCTGTTGGTATTTCAGTAAACGGCGGAGATCTATTTACACTTACACCCGGAAACAACAGAGCGGAAAATAATGAAGTTCACGATGTCGGAACAGGCGGCGGTTCAAAACAGGGTATAACAATTACAGGATGTTCAAACAGTGTGGCGAACAATCATATATACAATATTCTTACTCACGGTATATCGGGAGGCGGAATGGAAAATATCATAGAATACAATATTGTTGAAAGAACTAACCTTGAAATGGGTGATACGGGCGGAATTTATTATCTTAATTACGGGCTTGGATACGGTACCATAATAAGATATAATATTGTAAAGGATTCGGTAGGTCTTATGCCTGTTCCCGGTTTTTCGGGAGAAGGTGCGTTGGGTATATATATAGACGACTGTACTTCAGGTGTTGAAATATACGGCAATGTTGTTTATAATGCAAAAGAACCGGGTACATTTTTACATGGAGGAAGATATAATAAAATTTACAACAATTTATATATCAACTGCGATACTCCGATAAATGTTGTAAAGACAGGTATAGAAAAATCTATTTCGGTGGGAGGACCAATATGGAGTAATCTTGAAACATATTCGGTAGATGAAGAACCTTATAAAAGCAAATATCCGCAGGCATATCAGAACTTTACCGATTCCTTTGGAGATCCTATCGGAAATGAGGTAAAAAACAACGTTGCATTTAACAGCGGTAAATCTACTTACGAGGACTGTATTTCAACATACGGGGGAACATCTGCTCCGATGGTTGAATTTGAAGGACTGCCTGAGAGTGACCTGACTGATTTTTACGATTTTGATTTTTCAAAAATTCAGGAAGTATGTCCGGAATTTGAACCGATACCGTTTGATCAGATAGGTACATATACGGGCGGAGAAAGAAAGGATACACAATCAATAATATATGATAACAGAGCAGATGAATTTTCTACTGTTTATCCAAAAAACGCAGAACAGAATATTCCCACTGAGGTTACTTTAAAATGGGAACAGGGAAAAGGCGGAGTAAGATCATATGAAGTATTTATAAGCGACGATGCCGAATTTAAAAATATAATATATTATAAAAATACAACTGACGGTGAGGCTTCATTTGATTTCGATTACGGAACCACATATTATTGGAGAGTAAAATCCACTCCGATGCTTGGATATGAACAAAGATGGAACACAGATGGTGTTGCAAGCTTTACAACCATAAGCCTTGAAGATGCACTTTATTCCGAAGCATTATCGGCAAAGGCACTTGTAAATTCGACCGAAGCAGGAACAGCCCCCGGAATGTATCCGGCTGATTTAAAGGAAGAATTGAGTACACTTGCAAATGAAGGATTGAATTCAGCGGAAAATAATGATGATAATGTAAAAAAAGAGTTAATAGGTAAAATCAAAGAAGCAAAAGAAAAGTATATGTCGGGACGTATTCCGGAAACAGGAAATCTTACAACACTCGTTTATGATGATTTTGAAAATGATGTGATAGGCGAAAGACCTGCCGGATTGTTTTTCAGAAGTTATTCACCTTTAAATGTAAAGGTTTCACAGGATATTACAAATCCTATGAACAAGGTTTTTGAATGTCGTGATGAAGAAGCAACAAGACAATACGGAAACAGATTTTTTGATCCTCAGGATTCCTATGTTGAGATGAGTGTATCTGTACTTTTGAAGCAGTCAACCGGTGCTTTTTCGGTAGGTTTATATAAAACAGGATATTATACTACTCAAAACGGAACAACCGGAGGATGTGCTGCAAGAATAACATTTGCAACTGACGGAAATATATATGACGGCACAAATAAAAATACAAGTCTTATGAAATATACACCTGATACTTGGTATGATATTCATGTCAAACTTAATCTTGCAGAAAAGTATTATGATATTTATATTAACGGTGAATTGATAAAGGAAAAAGCGGCGCTCGATGTTTCGGATGTTACGAGCGTAAATCAGTTTATATTTGATACAACCGACGGAAACGCATCAACCGATTCTGCAAGAGGCGGATATTGTCTTGACAATATTATAATCAGAGCACCAAAATCACAAGGTGCAAATCCGTATCTTACAAGTCTTAGTATAAACGGTGAAAATGCAGCATCATTTGAACCTGACAGATCTATATATTATACCGATCTTGATATAGACAGCTTATTATCTTCCGATATAAAATATACCGCAGGCAAAAATGCCGATGTCAAGTTATGGAAAAGCGATGCGGGTGTATTTATAACAGTAATTTCAGGCGACTGCAAATCATATTTTACATATCAGTTAAAAGCCGGAAAATAAAGTGATTTATCTTAAATTGAAAAAAACAAGGTAATGTTTAAATTAAATTGGTAATTTATTAACATACAGTAATATTGCGTTTTTGCCCGACTTAGGGTGAAAATACAGAAAGGAAATGTTTTTGATATGAAAAAAATCTTATCATGTTTGTTGGCAGTGAGTATGGTGCTTATAAACTCAATAACGGTATTAGCGGCAAATGTCGGCGAAGAGTTTATTTTTGGCGCCGAAAGCTTTACTCCCGTTACGGGAACATGGAATACATCAACAAATTCGACAGGTATTCATTATAACGATTTCGGCTACTACAGCGTGAGCAATAATGCGTCTGCAAATATATCGGTAACCCTGCCCTATACAGGTGATTATGATATATACTGGTTTTTCAGCGGAGTTGAAGCCGATGCAGCTAATTGTACTTTAAAGTCGGACAATATGAATATCGGATTTAGAGTAAATACCAAAACAGGCTGGGAGAATGTCGGAAAAAGCCTGTTTAATGAAGGAAATACGGTATTGACCTTTACAACAGACGGACAGTCAAGATATTCCGGAATAAAACTGGTATATGCAGGGGAATCTTTAGAAATTACTTCCGGTATATATACAGTAAACAATTCTTTGAATGTCATATATAATATTCCCTATACCACGACTGTAAATGATTTACTGGAAAATATAACGATACCCGAAACGGTAAGTGTGCAGATACTGGACTTTGACGGTTTTGAAAAATCCGGAGTGATTGAGGATTCCGATAAACTTATTGCAGATTTTGGCGGGGAGAAAAAAGAATATTATTTAAAAACATATACAGACGGCGTTTTATACAGTGATAAATTCAACTACAGGGATTATGAACAGTATATGCAGATAAATAATCTTATAAATGACAGTGAAAATCTGAATTCATTTTCTCAGGAGGACAAGGTTACAAGCTCAATCGAAAACTACAAGGGCAGTAATATGCTTGCCATGAAAGTAAAACCGATTTATATTGACGGCATCTTTTTCCGGGCAAATAAAATAGGATTTGAAACGATCAAAGACAAGGTGGTTGTGGAATACGATATTATACAAAGAGGACTTACAAATAAACAGCTATGGATAATGACAAACGCTCATTATGAAAATGAAACGCCGAGAGACGATAAGATGGGGTATTCATTGTGGAGTTCAAGAATTAATAGCCGTGGAACTCTTATGAGAGATTCGTCATACGGTGCAATGTGGCTTTCATTTGAGGATGAACCGCTTTTAATGGATGACGAAAGAGTATACAGTGTTCGTCAGATAATGGATTTTGACGGTGAAATTATAACATATATAAACGGTGTTAAAGCATCGGTAACAAATGAAACTCTTACACAGGATATTATACCTGCAGTTAAGGACTGGACAGGAATGACATCAATAGAATTCGGTATTAATACTGAAAAAGATCAGGATTGGACGGGAAGCGATCCGGAAATTGGTGTTTATTGGGATAATGTAAAGGTGTATTCGCCAACAAAATATGCTGAATATTTTATTAATCTTCTTCCCGATGAAAATGAAAGTGCGCCTGATGTTTTGACGGAAAAAATTGTATACGCAAGAAATGCGGCTGACGAGATGTTTGCATTGGGAATAACAGAGTCAGAAATATCAAACTAT
>CASFSH010000328.1 GCA_949297205.1 uncultured Bacillota bacterium
AGGATTTTTCAATATCGTTATGAATTGCAATACATGGTTCTGCTACACCCGGTGTATATGCCAATGATAAATCTTCGCTGTTTTCAACCTTTGTTCTTGATACTACTTCAATTTTTCCTTTCCAATCATAATGTTTTTTCAGTGATTTTTCTTTAATATCCATATAATTGTGTCTTTCCTCTCATTAAAATATGTAAATCAAACCGTCTGTAACTTCAGGCAGTTTTTAATACCAAAATATGCCCTGAATTTATTAAAATCCGGGGCATATTTCATAACCTCACTATTAAATGATTTAGTCACCGGCAGAATTTTCCCGTGACATAGCGGGCATACCCCGTATTATAAATCTGATTATTTTCTGTCGGTATCTTAATCTTATCATTTATCACTGATAGAAATTCCCCAAATTTAGATTTGTTCCTTCAGCAAGATATATTTTACCTGTTCTTTCTTCAATACCGGAAATATCAATATCTACACCTTCGCAAAGTGCACTCAGATGATGTATCTTACCTGTAATTACCATTTTACCGCCTCTAACACAAATTTGTGAGGTTGAAGTGATATTTTTCAAATTAGTAGTACCTGTTACACCATCACCTACAATAATCATATTATCTGTAGTAATTGTATCGAGTGTTACATCATTGGCTTTGATCAACACATTTCCATCCTCTAATTCTGTATATGTACCCGGTTCTGTAATATATACCTGTATCATATTATCCATTAAAACAGCAAATTCAGCACGAGTTATATAATCTTTCGGTTTTAACATATTATCTATTCCATCCCAATATCCGTTGCCTACAATTCTTGACATATAAGGTTTTGCCCAGTCGGCTACCAAATCAGAATCGAAAAAAACATCAAGACAGTCATAAACTTCTTCATTTGCTTCATTTACAATACCACGCAGTCCGAATACTCTCGAAACAACAGTAAAACATTCTTCATATGTAATATAGTTTTCCGGATTTAATTTTCCGTCATCTGTTCCGCCAAAAGCATTCATTTTAACTGCTTTTGCAAATTCCGAATAATACCATTTGTCAGGTGATACATCGGGAAATGCTGATATATCAGCTTCGGCATTTGCTCCGAAAGCTCTTACCATTATTGCTGCCATTTCCGCTCTTGTAATATTGTTATATGGTAAAATTAAACCATCAGAACCATTTAATAATCCGTTTTCAACCGCTCTTTCAAGTGCAGGCGTTGTCCAGTCATCCGGCATATCTGCAAATTCTGCAGCCATTGCATAAGTTGGCATCAAAACACTAAAAGATAACAACCCGGTAACCAATAATTTTGAAATTGTATTCATCTGATTATCATTCCTTCCTTAGTTTTAAAAACATTAATTCACAAAAAGAGCAACCGTAAAATAAATTTTCTCTACAACAAAACTTTTCCATCAAAATTACCCTATTTAATATAATTATATCAGATTTTTTTATAAAAATCAACAATAATTTATTAAATATTATGAATAAATATTTATAAAAAATCCTGTGTATTAAAACCTCAATACACAGGAAATCCATATATCATATGTATTATGACACATACACTCTCATATTTTAATATTTTATCACTCTGTCATCACCATACCCAAACCTAAACAGTTTAATTTCTCTGTCCTCCGTATTAAGCATAACAGCGTCCCAACAGTCCTGATTTTTTGTTCCGATATATCTGTTAAAAATTATATCATTTCCTTGTCTTGCTGCCTGGGGAATCTGACTGTCGATAAGCACAAAATTAATTCCTGCAATTTTGTCTATACAATCATATCCATAACCTCCCGAAAACCAGCACGCTACATTCACTCCATTTTCCTGAGCTTCCTGAACTATTCGGAGAATGGGCTCGGTGGAATATCCTTGATAGATAAAAGGGTATTTACCCGTTTCAAAAACAGAGCCCGGGATTGCTCCAGAAAATATCAGTACAGTCCACTCGTCATCAGGTTTCAATGCATCCTCTGCAAGCCACTGTGCCTGTTCCGCATCTATCTCACAATTTCTTACATAATATCCTATTCTTTCATTAATCTGATAATCAAAAGCACATAAAACAATAATTCTGACCTTTTGTTCGTCATAATCTACGTAATAATACGGTTTTTTTTCAGGACGGGATACTTTTTTATAATCATCAACAAAACATATATGTTTGTCCCAAAGTTCATTTGTCATAATATTCATTGCAAGCTGTCCGTAAAAAGTTTCATCACGATACCCATCCGTTCTTCCCTGAACGGGATAAAATTCTTTTTTTGAAATCATTCCTGAAATTTTTTTAAATTCATTATCCAACAATGTCATAGAAATATTTCTTGGATTGTTTCCATTAATGAAATTACCCATATGTATAATAAAATCAAAATGAATATTGCTGTCGGCTGTTCTTATATTTTCTGCCGTATCGTCAACAGTATCGCACAATTTTGTATCGGTAAGCATTACAAATGCAATACCTTTTTTTCTGTTTTTCTTGAAATCGTCTACAGTCTTCACTATTTCTTCAAAAAATATT
>CASFSH010000329.1 GCA_949297205.1 uncultured Bacillota bacterium
GTATATCATACCGAAGCTATGGACAGGGCAATGCAGGGCGGAATCGACGACGTAGGTCTTGGCGTTCTTTTCGGTCTTGAGCTTTATAAATATGAATTTGCCGCATTATTGATGCACGCAGAACATCTTGAAGCCGTATTCGGCGTAGGGCCTCATACGATAAGCGTTCCGAGAATACGTCATGCGGATGATATTGACGCAGACGCTTTTGACAACGGTATTAACGACGATATTTTTGCAAAAATCGTTGCCTGTCTGAGAGTAAGTGTTCCATATACAGGTTTGATTGTATCTACAAGAGAAAGTCAAAAATGCAGAGAAAGAGTTATACATTTGGGTGTTTCACAAATCAGCGGAGGTTCCAAAACAAGTGTTGGAGGATATGCCGAGCATGAACCAGATGAGGAAGATTCATCACAATTTGATGTTTCCGATACAAGAACTCTTGACGATGTTGTAAATTGGCTTATGAAGATGGGATATATTCCAAGCTTCTGTACAGCCTGCTACAGAGAAGGAAGAACAGGCGACAGATTTATGAGCTTATGCAAGTCTCAGCAAATTTTAAACTGCTGTCATCCTAATGCATTAATGACATTAAAAGAATATATCGAAGATTATGCTTCGGAAGATACCAAAAAAATCGGTGATGAATTGATTTTAAAGGAAATTAATAATATTCCTAATCAGAAAGTCCGTGACATTGTAGTTGAAAGACTTGAAAAGATAAAAAACGGTGAAAGAGATTTTAGATTCTAATCATAAAATTTCCGATAAAATCATAAATTAATATAATGCAAAATATGCGGTGCGTCTTTTAATCATAATAATACGTCCGCATATTTTAATATTGACTGTCAATTAAATTAAATATTATATATGAAAGGGGTATAAAAATGAAAGTTTTACTTGTAAACGGAAGCGCAAAGAAAAACGGCTGTACTTATACTGCTTTAAAGGAAGTTGCAGACGAACTTGAAAGAAACGGAATAGAAACAGAAATTTTTCATATAGGCAGCAAGCCTATAGGCGGATGTATGGGGTGCGGCGCCTGTTCTAAAACCGGTAAATGCGTTCAAGACGATATTGTAAATTCCGCAATGGAAAAATTTATTGAAGCCGACGGATTTGTTTTCGGAAGTCCTGTTCACTATGCGGCAGCATCGGGCGGACTTACATCATTTCTTGACCGTATGTTTTACATATGCGGAAAAAAACTTGTTGACAAACCGGGGGCTGCAGTTGTCAGCTGCAGAAGAGGCGGAGCAACTGCCGCATTTGAACAGCTGAATAAATATTTTACCATAAACAATATGCCGGTTGTTTCCTCACAGTATTGGAATATGGTACACGGTAATAAACCTGAAGAGGTTATCCAAGACTTAGAAGGTATGCAGACAATGCGTACTCTTGCCAAAAATATGGCATGGCTTTTAAAATGTATTGATGCCGCAAATAAAGCAGGAATTGAAAAACCGCAAAGAGAAGCAAAGATTGCAACTAATTATATAAGGTAACAGCTTACAATTAAATACACAGACAATTAAAACCGCTTTTGTACTTTATGACAAAAGCGGTTTTTTTGAAAGATTATTTTTAACTAAAATATATTTAACTCATTATTCTGTCAAAATATACCTTTTAAATAATTAACTTGTAAAACATTTAATATAACGGCTTTAAAGATATTAATTTCTATTCATTTTTTCAACAAATTCTCCAGACTTAATTGTCATCTCTGCCCATGCAGGTCTGAATCCGCTTTTTAATGCATTACGAACAGATTTAATATTTGACCATGCACAACAATAAAACGGAACTTTTCCCCTATTCAATATTTCCGATGCAAGTCTGCTTGTAAGTGCCGAAGCAATACCCTGACGTCTCTCTTCGGGTAAAACATCGACTCCTATTTGCCACATGGTGTCACAGTCTGCCGAACATCCTGCCAATCCCACCAATTGGTCATTTTTAAACGCACCTACACCTAAAATATCCAATTGTTTTCTTTTCTCACATAATGCATTGGACCATTGCGGCAAATACAAATCAGCAAAATCCCCTTGTTCTAAAATTCTTAACTCATATTTACAATTTATATCAGGTATTTCATTTATATCAGGCAAAAAATATTCAGCCATAAAACATACTTGCATCTTATACTTTGCAAACGCTTCATTTATAACATACATATTCGGTGTTTCAAAACAATTTTCAATAGGATACTTGTTTATATACTCCTCAACAATATCCTTATATTGCATATCAATTGAAGCAACAATATTTGATCCATAAGATATTAAATTGCACGGCAAAGGAAGCTGAAGATATTTTCTTGCATTAGGATTTTTTTTAGATTCACAAATAACATTGTCATGTCTTATGAAATCATTTATATCACAATTTGCATCTATTGCGGATTGATTCATTGCAATCTCTAAAATCTCACTGTTTGTCATATTTTTCTCCATAAATTAATCTGATTTAATTACTTAAATTTTGTTTACGATAATAAAGCGGTGAAATACCAAAATATTGTTTAAAAAGTTTTGAAAAATAAAAACTGTCGTTGAATCCGCATTTTTCCGAAACATCCACAATACTTATAAAGGTATCCTGAAGCAAAAGCTCTTTTGCATAATTAAGACGCATAAGGCTTAAATATTCCAAAGGCGTCTGCCCCGTTTCCTCCTTAAAGCAACGACGCATATAATCAATATTATACCCCATTTTTTTAACTGTATCGGCAATATGAAAATCACCGTTTGATATATTTAAGTATATCTCATTTTTTAATTCAGTTACAAAATCATATTTATATTCCGACAAAGAATATTTTTCCAGATAACTGCTTATTGCATTTAACAGGCTGTCTGAAATCATTGCATAATTTTTATCCCTTTCGGTATAGGTTTTGTGTATTAAATTCATCAAGGTCAATACTCCGCCGTCATAATCGTGAAGCACTGTAACATCGTTAAAAGACATATTCTCACACTGCAGATACATATCACAGTAAAAAGAATCGGAATTTCCGTCATGCATAATATTGGGGGGTATTACCATAATATCCCCTTCCGATATATAATATTCTTTTTGACCTATAACAGAGGTGACATGTCCTTCAAGATGCAGTATAATCTCCCAGCAATCATGAGAATGCATCTGGCAAGATGTTATTGGCTGATTTGTTTTATTGCAGAATAAGACGTTCATTTTTTTCCTCCTGTAATCTGATGAAAACATAGTAGCATAAAACGTCTGAATTGTCAATATTCTTTTCGGAATTATACATTTACTTATAACAAATCGCATGATACAATGAGAACATAAAAATAAAACCGTCAAGGAGGATTATTATGAAAAAATTAGTTGCAGTAGGACCTAAAAAAACAGCACTTATTGATGAAGAAATGCCTGTTATAGAAAACGGCAATGAAGTATTGG
>CASFSH010000330.1 GCA_949297205.1 uncultured Bacillota bacterium
CATTTGATTCGGGTTCCGTAAAACGATAAAACCCTTTAAAACTTTTTACGCTCATTTTCTTTCTTCCTTTCATATGTTTAGTTCTTTACAGATTTTTTCAAGCTGTGATTTCAACAATCTGTTATTTCGGCAGAATTGTTCGTAAAATGGTTCATCTGTTTCATACATAAAGTATCTTAATAAAAGAACATCTCTTAAAAGTGTGTCTGTATCCTTAATTTTTTTATGTATCTTATTAAATAGCGGTGCTATTTCGCTAATGCTCCTCTTATCTTCAATAAGACATTTTTTATCCTCATCAGAAAAATTATCTTTCATCCAGTCTTTAACCCGAATTAATGAACCTTTCGGATGATGTCTGCGTTCTGTGCTGAAATTATATATAAATTCATCATTATCATCAGGAAATACCCAAAACGGATACATTTTGCAAGTTCTCGGTTTTACTTCCTGCACGCTGCATCGCTTGCCTTTCAGAAAACACACGAATGCTCATTTCCGACAGTATTAAGCGTATAAATCGGAAATTCTGTTTTTTCAAGGAGAAACATTTGCGCATATTTTTCATAAAAATCTGCAACCGCAATATTGAGGTGTTTTGCATGATAATATGCGTCCTTTGCTTCAAGAGTAACTGTACCCTCAACATTTTTGCAGCATTCGGCACACCGTTTGCATCTGAACCGCACTCTGTCTGCCAGTTCAACCTCTTTTGAATTTTTTATTTCGTACATACACTACCTCCGGCAACTCAATCTTCTAACTGTTCGGCATCGCTTGCCTCCCAGCCGGTAAGCTGTGCATGATCTTCTATTTCCGCAGCAGACATTGCATTTACCTTTTCAACAGCCTCATCAGCGGTATCTGCTTCAACGCAGATACCGCCTGTTCTTGTTATAGTTACATCATATGTCATAAAATCATTCTCCCAACATTTCAAAAAATTCCTTTTCACTAATTATTTTAATGCCGTACTTTTTAGCATCGTTAATTTTTTTAGTGTCCGGCTTATAGTCTGCAACAACCACAAAGCTTGTACTTCTGGTTACTGATTTTTGAGGATTACCGCTATAGCGTTTTATAAGCTGCTCCATATCGTTTCGCGAGTATCCCGAAATTGTACCCGTAACAACGATATTAAGCCCATTTAAAACTCTACCGCCGTTTTTGCTCTGACAAAAAGGCGATTCATATAGCCGTAATCCTTTGCATACTTTGCAGTTGTTTGTTATTACAACATTTCCGCCAAGCCATCTGCCTATATCATTTTCCTCTTTTTCGCTTAATTCATAATCATTAAACGCATTGGTTCCGGCTTCTGATAAAACAAACGGCAAAGGGTTTAAACGGCTTAGATCTCTTCCTTGAGGCAAAGCATTTTTAAAGTAATATTCTTTGCGGTCGAAATTTACAAAATATGTGTATTGCGGTACTTTCTTCAGAACACTGTGCTCCGAATACATATTCACAACATACTCATACGCATCATCTTCCAGAGGAAAAATATTACTTTTTCCGCTGTTTTGGAATATAAATATTACTCGATCCCCACGCCATTCCGTTGCCATAAAATATTCAATTGTATGACCGGCCGCCGAATACACCGAAGCATTTTCATCAAAGCTGCCGAAATCAAGATACTCTTCCTTACGTTGATGCGAAATGTAGTTGATGATATGCGTAGCTTTGCCGGACGTTTTGAAACTTATTTTTCTGATATATGTACATATATGAAAGCGGTATCCATTTTAAATGGAACAAATAAAAAGAGTTTTGGGAGCGATTCTGCCTCAAATATTTTGCTGATGCATAAGCGTGCAATTGCGGCAGCGGCGAGCAAGGATATGCTTCCAATATTAAACGGAATCTGGTCGTCTAATTCGGTCATGAATTTCACATCTGCTCTGTTTTATGACTACGAAGATGATGTGGATAAATGGCTTATTAAAAAGGATTTTGCTAATTTCAGAGGGTTTTGCAGAGGAATTTATTATGCATTACTCACAGCTTCCTCGATTGTGTTTGTATTGTCATTAAACTTTCCAGAGGCCAAAGCGTTTGAGGCGGTTCTTTATCCGTTTTTCGGAATTTTAATACTGAGTGAAATAGTAAACTACTTGTCAGGAATGACAAAAAGTGAATTCGTTGAAGATATTCTTGGCGAGGATGAAGAATCATATAAGGTTGCCAATTACGGAATGCTTCGAAAAATTCTTCGTGATTTATATGGTAAAAGAGTTCTTTATGAAAATACGTTAGATACAACAAATAGTATCAGCGATACTTTTGATGCGCTTTCTGAAATGGCTGAAAGTGATGAACGAATTAACCACATAATGGGAGAGTATTTTCTTGCCTTAAAAGAGGACGGCGAAGATATTGACATCAATTATGTGAAAAGCAGTGTAAATCTTTTGAAAGGAAACAGCACTCTGTTTAATAATCCATTTTATAAGGATTTGACAAACTATGTAATCGTTCCTGTCACAAAGCAATTAATTAATTATAAGAAATGTTTGATTGTTGTAGGACGTGATTCTGCCGCTAATGATGCATTGACATGGATCAATGATGGTATTTATTCATTTACAGGAACTAAAAGCTTGTGGAAATCAAAGATACTTGACGAAAACTATTCTGAAACCGATATAGGTATTGTTAAATTTAGCGATATATATAACCTAAAGATGCATCAGGCCAATAAAGAATTTTTAAAAGAAGTAGGTTTTTTCATACTTATTGAGCCTTCTCGTATTTTGGCAAGCGGACAGATTGGCTTAAATTTATTGGTAAATGAGTGCGAGACAGATGGCAAAAAGATTGTTTACTGTGCGTGTGACAGAAACTGTGACGGATTGGTGGATGCCCTTTCACACACGCTTAAAACAAGTATAACTGAGGTAACCGCAACACTTACCGGAAGTGCAAACAGTTCGCAGATGTATTGGAACGCTGACGGAAGTTATATGCACCACAAATTATTTCCAAATATATCAAGATATCTTGGTATGGGAACGGAAATAAATGCTGTTGCATTAAAATATCAGCTAAAAAATACCGGTTGGATAGGCAGCGAAAAGTTCCCTGTTACCGATATGAAATGGATAGCAGGACAGTATTATAAGGAAATTTGTGATTATGCGGATTTGCCCAGCAGTCAGGATGCCTTTAATAGAGCGTTTAATGTGGAATCAAATCTTTGGAGTTATCCAAAACAAGACAATGCATTTCTTGTTGTAGAAGATGAATTCCAAAATCTTTTTGAAGCTACACGCTCATTTGCATCACGTGCCAAAAAGCAAGGGTTTATTAACATAGTCAGTGAAAATTACTTCTTGCGCGACTATATGCTTGATAATGTAGATGTGTTTTTGGCTGATCCCAAAGCCATACCTACAATTGTCCCTGATTATGCAAGAACAGAGCGTAATACAGTTCTTAAACTTATTATGATGATGGTGCATAAGCCGGTTAGTGAAGAAAGAATTGAAAAAGAGCTTATGCTTTGCGGTATAGGTTTTGAAGATGCTTATGAAACATTAAAAAGTTTAATTGTAAAGCATTGTGATGTAGAAGATCCCACACTAAGTGTTTTATTCAAGGAAAAATTACTTGATGATTCTCTAAATACAAAAACAGTAAAGTATTATGAGATTAACGAAACAAACGAGCTTTACAATTATGCCCAGATTCTAAAAAATGCTTACTATATCGCCGAGGATGAAGAGGGCGAAAAGCATTATATCGGGGCAAAATTGTATGGACATGTCTTTCAGGCGATGTTACCGGGTCAGTTCATGACTTATGACGGAAAGTATTATGAAATACAGACTATTACACCACTCAATGGAGTTGTTGCGAGAAGAGCTGCAGACCATATTACCGGAAGGAAGTATTATCGTCAAATTAGAAGCATAAAGATTGATAACTTTGCTGAAGGTACTGAAATGGCAAGCAAAAAGTCCATTTCAGGGATTGAGATAATTAACGGATTTGCTGACATCACAGTAGATACCGAAGGCTATCTTGAAATGAACTCATATGGAAACTTTAAGGATGCCAAAAAGGTTTTAATTAATAATATTCCAAGCAGAAATTACAAAAACAAGA
>CASFSH010000331.1 GCA_949297205.1 uncultured Bacillota bacterium
TGCAGGCACTGCAATATAAAATGTTTGACCCTAAATATTCAAATCAATAACAGGACCGTCAATTTCAACAGGCTTTACATCATCTGTGTATTCAACATCCGGACTTACTTTTTTCAAAAGCCGTCCGATAAATGTATCTGCCCCGCCCGGACCTCCGTCTTTGCCGACAATTATCATACCGTCTTTATCAAGCATGGCGGCAGCTTTGCTAAAATCGAGCTTATCGGCAGCTTCCTGCGGTTTCATAAGCTCAAAACTCTTTACTTCAAAGTATTTATTTAACGGTTCTAAATATTTATGCACCGGAACATTATTATAAGGAATTCGTGTTGAACCGAAACTCGGGCAGTTATTTACTTTATTAACCATTACTGACTCCTTTCATTATATTTAAGCTCTGTCAAGATTATTATTGCCTGATTTCATAGAAATATTAAAATTTATTAAGCAGTTAAATGCAAAAATCCGGCGAATAAACCTGCTATAGCAGACACAGCCAGATAAAATAACGGATCACGTTTTTGTTTTGTACTGATAAAAAATAATATTGCCAACAAAATCATGCCGGGTAAATTTACATTATTCACGAACATATCAACGGCAACGGCAGCCAAAAGACCGCATCCTGCAGGTTTTAAAGCATAAATTGCCGCCCTGACATTTCTGTTTGTTTCAAATTGTTCCAGGAATTTTGAAATGATAATTACCAGTATGTAAGAAGGTAAAATAACAGATGTAGTCGCAACAAGAGAACCCAATATCCCCGACGTCATAAAACCCGCAAAGGTCGCAACATTTACCCCGACAGGTCCGGGGGTTATTGAAGATATTGCAATCATATCAGTTAATTGCTTAACTGTATACCATTGCTGGTTTTCGGCAATATGATATAAAAACGGCAATGTCGCATATCCTCCGCCGAATGAAAACAATCCTATATGAAAAAATTGTATGAAAAGATTTAAATAAATCATTTTTCACACTCCTTTTTGACAAAATTTTCATCAGAATTGTATTTTTTATACAAAATTCCTGCCAAAATCGACAAAACTATAATAAAAGCCGGCGATACATGAAAACACGTTGACAGGATAAATGCCGCAAAAAACACAATACAGGTAAATTTATCAACAATACTTTTATTCCACATTTCTTTTGTCGCAAGATAAACAAGCAAAATTACCCCGATACCCACACCCCAAAAAATACTTTGGATAAAACTCAAATGTACAATTTCTTCCAACATTGTTGCCACAAGAATTATGGCTAAGAATGCGGGAGTAACAATACCAAGGACAGCAGCAAGCGCGCCGACCTGCCCGCGGAGTTTGTACCCTACAAAAATAGACATATTAGCTGCAATAATTCCCGGAACAGACTGCCCCAGTGCGTAATACTCACATAATCCATCGGAATCTATCCATCCTTTCTTATCAACAAGTTCTGCCTGCAAAAGCGGCAATATTACATAACCGCCGCCCAAAAGTAATGTGCCTACTTTGAAAAATGTCTTAAATATCGCATAAAATGACTTGTCCATATGTTTATTTTAGCATAAACAACTTTGAATTGATAATAAATTCTTATATAACAGGCTATTCTTGTTCGTAAATAAGGTCGTTTACCGTTACGTT